>NZ_JBDGDM010000036.1:0-45387 GCF_040908885.1 Ruminococcus sp. RTP21358st1_G6_RTP21358_211008 | reverse complement strand
TTGATTTTGGCATGAAAAATACCTCCAAAGTAACAGATTTTTATATTTAATCTGTCTACTTTAGAGGTATCATATCAGCTTCTATTCCCAACTTCCGAAAAAGCCCGGAAATACGCCGCTTTCTGGCACTTGATTTTATTTTCTTGACATCAAGACTACCGTCTCAACATGCGTTGAGACGTCTGAACTGCTCTCTTTTTTACTCGTTGGTTTGCGAAAATATGTCCAACGTCTCATCAGTTTGTGGAAACATATCAATGGATTACAGCTTCTCCATTGTATGTTTTTGGTACAGTTAACTTCTAGAATAACCTACTTACTTCAACGTATCATTTCAATGATAAATTGTTCTGTTCCCTCTTCCAATTGCCTTACTCCACTTGGAGTAAAACCGTGTCGCAAATAAAAGTGCTGCGCTTTTGTATTCTTCTCAAGAACCCATAGTGAATTACAATTCCTACTTACGGCAAAATCTAATAATTTACCTCCGATTCCCTGATCCACGAAAAACGTATCTACATACAATTCCAAGACTTGCGTTCCCTGAATATGAATGAACCCCTTAACAAAATCATCTTCATATACATAAAATTCCTTAAGTATCTCTGGGTGCTCGATGTATTCTTTTGCCAACGGATAAACTTGTATTTCACCAAATGAAACCATATCATCGTGAAAAATTTCTCTATAGTTCATCCGCTTGGAGAATACTGATATCTCAGCAATTCTCGATGCATCTCTATCTATTGCTCGTCTTATCATGACTAATTCTCCTTTTTGTAATAAACTGAAATTCATCAGCATCTCTGCCTTCCTCTTTTATTCCGCAGGGATTATTTCGCCTCGGTTAGATACGTCCCCCATCGCTGAAACCATCTCTACCAGGCCATTCCATCAACTTCCGATTTAAACAATTCTCCACATATCTAATCCACTGTCTCAAATCGTGACATCTAATCCGGGGTTACAACCTGACACACATTTTGCAGCGGATATGTTTCCATATAAGAAAACCGAGCTTTTTCAAAAGTCTGGCTTCAAATCCAAACCTCCGAAAAAGCTCGGAATCTATGTTTTTTAATTTGTCTACGCCACGCCGGATGCGCTACGGAAGCAAAGCTTCCTACGCTTATCCGCGGCATTCGCCGCATACAGCCCATCGCATAATGGTGCCTTTGTGAGCAAGCTCCCACAGCACCTTATGCTCGGTCTTAACCATTGAAGTCTATGGGAACAAGTCGGTATAAGGCCTTTTCTACCTATACAATGCAAGGCAAGTTTACACTGCTGCCACCTGCCACTGTCTCGACCGTTGAGACAGTGAAGGCCGCTTAACTTCTACACAATCCATCCGTTCAAACCACGGATTTGCCATACACTCGCAGGGAGTTGAGTTGCCTGATTTCACCGTCTCGACCTGATATCTGATCCTTATTTCTTTGCGCTTTCTTCCAACTCCAGCATATACCTATCAAAGTCGGACATGAATAAACTGTCCTGGATCACGCGATATTTTTCAAATTCTGTCTCAGCATGAAGCTTTGCAATTTCTGCGGACACCTTACCCGCATCCTGTAAAATGCCATAATCAAACATTTCAATGAAGCTGTTGAGCCTCTTTTCCCAGTCCTGCATCGTAAGCGGAATATGTCGTAAGGTCATGTTTTCCGCAAAATCCAGGTATGCCGTCACCATACGATTCAGCTGCTTCATTTCATCCTGACTCAGATAATTTTTAGCAACCGTGACATCGCTTTTCTTAATCTTTCCGTCAGGAGCATCTGCCCAGGTGGTTAATCCCATGTGCTCTTTTGTGTGATCCGCTCTTTCCACGATCATCTCCGCCGCCGTATGTCCATGAACGGCATAATGCATTTTATTCTGAACAGTCGCATAGAATCTTCTCGTTGTTGCAGCATTTTTATCATAGTCAATGGCTGTCGCATACAGGTCAGTGATCTTCTGATAGAATTTTCTTTCGCTGGCACGGATCTCTCGGATGCGCTCTAGCTGCTCATCGAAATACTTTTCTGTCAGATACGTTCCGCGCTTCAGCCGCTCATCATCCATGACCCAGCCTTTGATGGTGTAGTCCTTTGCGATCTGGTTTACCCATTTTCGGAACTGTACCGCACGCTCGGAATTGACCTTGAAGCCTACGGCAATGATCATTTGAAGGCTATAGTGCTTGGTATCGCGTGTGACCTGGCGAGAACCTTCGGTTTGAACTATTCGGAAATTCCGAATAGTTGCGGCCTCTTCCAATTCACTATCCGCATATATTTTTTTAATATGTTCATTTATCGTTGGTGAACCAACATCATACAATGTGGCCATCATCTTCTGTGTCAGCCATATATTCTCATCCTCATAGCGCATCTCTATGCTGTCCTGTTGATCACCTACAGAGGCAACATAGGTCAGGTACTCTGCTGCGCTGGAACGGATGGTTATTTCATCTTTTTTCTTTGCCAAATAGAATGCCTCCCTTCTACATATCACTAGATCCAGCCATTCTTTTTAAATTTCTCAATTTGAGCTAATTCTTCCTCAGATGGTTCGCCCGCCTTACCCTCGCTGACCGGAGTGTTTAAATATTCGTTATTCCATCTGTTCATGATTTTGACAACCTCATCAGATACACGAATATCACGTTTCGTGATGGATTCCAGGTTCCAATCCATTACATCAGAGGTTCCCATTGCCTTAGTAATTACAATTTTGGAAGCTATGTACTCTTTTTTCTTCTTGCCAAAATATCCATTACCAGCGACAATGTTCAGCTTCTTTTCGAATGGGAGCTTATTGCCTATATGCTCAATTTTCTCTTTGATGGTTGCGTCTGGCTCATCCGGAAAATAATTCGTCTGCCACTTCTGTGGAAAGATATGCTCTATCTCCCACTTAGCCGGAAGCAAATCATCCTGATGTTCATACGCAAGCGTCTTCAGAAGCATACGCACTACATTACGATTCGGATTCTGGATATATGGCTCCAGCTGTGTCATATCGATAGTCTTAAATTCAAACGTAGGCATATCCGATGCTACAATTGCAGAATTCAGCTTCAGAATATCCGGCTTTACAGCATTGATTGTCGGTATCATCAAGTATTTTGTCATCAGCTCCATGAGCAGCTTATTCAAGAACCGAGCAAATCGTGTTTCAAAATTTTCTTCATTCCTGTAGCAAACATAGTAAATAACAACCGGGTATTTCCAGTACTCGTTCGGATATGAAGTCAGAATATCCAGTGTCTGCCTAATTTTAATATTCTTGGACCAGGCTTCATCTTCAAGTTCCTCTCCTTTGTTTACAACCTTCCACAGATTCAGGATAACAAAAAGAGTATCCAACAATTCAGGCTTATACAAGCGTTCAAACTTATTAGCCGCATAATACTTCCTGACACCAGGAGTAGTCGTCTTCGTATCCTTATCCAGTGCTCGATAATAAAACATATTGTAGTAGAACAGCTGCTGGATGCTTTCATTAGCATCTGTAGACTGCTCATCTAAATCTTTCCAGCGGTCGATAAATGCCTTCTTATCATCCGGCGCAAGCTGGTTGTAAATCTTTGCCTTAAAAATATCTGCGTCCGACAGAGGAAGACCTCTATCATTTAACGTTGAGAAAATAGTCAACGCAGTATCCTGGGTGTCTGCTGTGATAGGAAGCAGAATAGCCTGGTTCAAGAGCGCATAGATAAACTGATATACCATCAATGGATTCTCTGTGGAATGCTTATCAAACAACTCTTGAAAATGGCGATAATTCTTTGAATAGTTATCTTTCGCATCCTCATCCGCTTTTCCGGTTTCCAAGATTGATCGCAGAATTTCATTTCCTTCGTTATTCACAACACGTGAGGTCAAAAGGATATTTTTGAAATCCACCGTTCCAGTAAGTTTATTGGTTCTCCAGATAGTAGGCTCAATCTTTCCAATAAAGTTATTGGCCTCTGCCGTTCTCTCTGATGCAGGCGTAGCAACAAGCTTCGTATAAATTGCACGTAGCAGCAGAAACAAAGACGTAATACGCTGCTGTCCATCAATTATTTCCTGCTCACCATCTTCATTTTCGTAGGAAACCACACTTCCGAGGAAGTAGGAACTCTCTCTTTCTGTACCGCCACTTGTAGCAGTAAAATCCCATAAATCCTCAAAAAGTGTTTCTACCTGTTCATCCGTCCAAGCATATGGTCGCTGGTACTCAGGAATGACAAACGGTTTTGATTTTCCGCTACCCAGGAGCGCTTCCACGCTTTGTTTATTTACTTCTATCGTTGTTGGCATGTTTACGCCCTCCTCTAATTATCAAAGAAAGTATGTAAATCAATTATTTCGTAATCTTTTGAAAGCCGCACGGGATAACTCTTTCCAGCCTCTATAGTCTCATTTGGGAGAACTATTCTATACTCCTGTTCTTGCTCAAAAAATACATCTTTGCAGAATAAAACTCTAAATGCATAATCCGCATAAAAAGTATATCTTATTCCTCCGTCTACTTTTTCTGGAGATGCATCTTGCATCAAATATTTCATATACTCCATGTCCATAGCTATTTCACCATCGGTGGTTTCGTAACCTTTATCTATATGAAAATAATTGACTTTTTCAGCCTTAATCTCAGTACCGATACTTCTTTTAACATCTTCAATAAATTCCTCAGGATTCGGAATTACTGCAACAGCATCAGCATTAGGGAAGTGTTCCCTAATAGTCTGTTTTTTATCATCTGAAAGATTGATGATTGAAGCTCCAGTAATATCGACTTTGCAATCGTCTTCATAAACAGCAAACATACAAAAAACTGGCATTTTCTCTGCTGGTTCTATTCTCACCAAGCCATTTGCTTTTCCACATTTTGCAATTACCTCTTTGGTATCTGGATGCTGCATTATCATTTTTTGAGCAAACATTCTAGTACCAGCTTCAAGAATATCTCCTTGTCCTTTGATTTTCAGTTTATCTTCAATCCCCCAGAAAGTAATTGCATTTGAACAATATATATTTCCACTTACTAGACTTTCCAAATGTTCTCTCTTTCCAAATTTCAACAGGTATTTAATATCTGCCACTCATTCATTCCTCCTTGCCATCTAATCCACTGCCTACAAACACCCCAAATGGTCGAATTGCCGGATTGGTTGTCATCCGTTTTCATTTTCCCAAAATCATCCCCAAATGCCTGACATCTAATCCGAGGTTACAACCTGACACAGATTTCGCGGTAGATATGTTTCCATATAAAACAACCGAGCTTTTTCAGGAGTTAGGCTTCTATTCCCAACTTCCGAAAAAGCCCGGAAATACGCCGCTTTCTGGCACTTGATTTTATTTTCTTGACATCAAGACTACCGTCTCCACGTGCACCGTCTCGCAAAACTGATCCACGCTACAGCTGCGCTGAACCTCATAACCAGCTGCCAGAAATGCTGGTAAATCTCTTGCAAGACTTGT
This sequence comes from Ruminococcus sp. RTP21358st1_G6_RTP21358_211008, assembly GCF_040908885.1. NCBI lineage: Bacteria > Bacillati > Bacillota > Clostridia > Eubacteriales > Oscillospiraceae > Ruminococcus > Ruminococcus sp. RTP21358st1_G6_RTP21358_211008. Next base: position 39,925 of record NZ_JBDGDM010000036.1, on the reverse strand, counting down.
TGGTTTGCAGGAGATATAGACGATGTTTTCTACTCCATATGCCAGGATCTTCGGCAGCGCTTTGGGGTGGATTCCATCGCGAGGGGGATCCAGAATGATCATATCTGGTTTTTCAGTAAGATCGTCCAGGACTTTCAGGACGTCACCTGCGATGAAACGGCAATTGGTGAGACCATTTAAGGCGGCATTTACTTTTGCGGCTTCCACAGCTTCCTCAACAATTTCCACGCCGATAACCTCTTTCGCAACAGAAGCAAGAAGCTGGGCAATAGTTCCAGTACCGCTGTAGAGGTCAAATACTTCTTTATCCTTGGTGTCACCAATGTAATCACGCACAATGGAGTACAATACTTCGGCTGCCAGTGAGTTTGGCTGGAAGAAGGAAAATGTACTAATCTTAAACCGCAGACCCAGCAACGTTTCATAGAAGTAATCCTGTCCATAAAGTAATCTGGTTTCATCGCTCTGCACCACATCAGACAGAGAATCATTGATAATGTGCATAATTCCCACGATTTTTCCCTCCAGCGGAAGAGCCAGAAGCCTTGATACCAGCGGCGCATAGTCGTACTCTGCCTGGTTTGTGGTGATCACATGTACCAGAATTTCACCAGAGGTCACACCACGGCGCAGAAGCAAGTGGCGCAGATAACCAGTATGCTGCATTTTCTTATAATGCACAGCCCCAAGCTCTGTAAAAAAGTCCAGCACACTGGAAAGGATCGCCGTCATATCCGGATGCACCAGCTTGCAGTCAGACGCTGTCAGTACGTCGTAAGTGCTGCCTTTCTTGTGCAAACCAAGAGAAAGAGGACCATCTTTATATTCATCTCCAAAGGAAAATTCCATCTTATTACGGTAACCAAATTCAATAGGACTTCCGTGGATTCCTTCCCAGTGAAGGTCTGTACCAATACCTACTGCCTCCTGGAGAAGTCCTTTCACCTGAGTTTCCTTCATTTTTAACTGTTCTTCGTAGGACATTGTCTGGTACATGCAGCCACCGCATGCTGGAAAAATCTTACATACAGGCTCTCTTACCTCAAGGGTAGAATTCTCCAGAATCTCCAAAAGCCTGCCTTCTGCCCTGCCCGAACGCTTCTTATTGATCATAAAGCGAACTTTCTGACCTGGAATTCCATTTTTTACAATTACTTTTTCTCCATCTATGTTCACATATCCCTTGTTAGGGAAATCAACTTTCTCGATAATTCCTTCGTAAATCTCTCCTTTTTTCATAAATCCTCCATAAAATAATTGTATATAGATCGTAACTATTCCGCAGCTGTCTTTTATATATAATACTGTCGCCAATAGATTACTGTTCACTGGTAACGTTCCGCGAGGTGTTTTTTGTGAACAAAGTTCACAGAAAACCCGAAAATTGCGGCGCGAAATCATGCGAATGCATGATTTCTGTGCAGCGCGAAGCGTATTACTATGAAGATACTGAACAGTTACCTTAAATCAAAAATAAGGTATACGGGGGAGCATAACTGCTATATGCCCGTATACCTTTTCATTTAATATGCACTCACTTATAAAAAATCCCCGAAATTATCCACATCCAAACCAGATTTGTATTCCAAAAATTGTGGACGACCGTGGATATCCGCTAAACGCCTTACTTATTTCTCCTCATCCTCGAAATAATCGTCATAATCATCATCAAAATCTTCCTCGAAGTCTTCAAGATAATCCGGTGCGAAGAAGCGATATACTGCAAATGCAATTCCTGCAACAGCAGCTACAGCGCCAATGATAGCCAGTACCCAGAGGACTGTATTCTTCTGCTTCTCATCTTCTTTTTTCTTAAGTAATGATAATAATTCCTCGAGCTTATCCATTTTAATGTTCATGTGATACCATCCTCTCTTTCAAAGTACTCATTAGGTTTATTTATTATACCACTTTTGCAATTATTTTACCATAGTTAATATATTAATTTTAAATTTTTCCAAACCCAATTTCCAATCAAATTTTCTTCAGCTTGGCAAAGCTTGCGAACATCTTCTTCACACCAACCTTATCAAACTCTACTGTAACCTCATAATCACGGCCGCCTTCCACGATTTCCTTCACAATTCCAACGCCAAATTTAATATGGCGTACCGTATCTCCCACCTCATAATCCAGCGAATTAGCTTTTGTTACTTTAAATTCTCTTGGCTTATAATTTCTGCCCTGGAGAATCTCTTTCATCTTGGAGTATTTCGCCGGTGTTGGGATTAGTTCCTCCACTTTCGGCTTCTTCTCCTGAATAGTGTGTCCCAGATCTACCAGTTCTCTTGGAATCTCTCTCACAAACCTGGAAACCCTGTTATACTGAGTCTCTCCACGGATCATCCTCTGCTGGGCGCAAGTCAAAGTAAGGTCTTTCATTGCACGGGTAATTCCCACGTAACAAAGTCTTCTCTCTTCTTCCATCTCCCCGTCATCGCCATAGCTGATGGTCATATGACTAGGGAAAATGCCGTCTTCCATTCCTACCATAAACACCTTCGGAAACTCCAGACCCTTGGCACTATGTAAAGTCATAAGGAGCACATAATCCTGATCCGGATCTACAGTATCAATATCTGCTACCAGAGCCACCTCTTCCAGAAAGCCTGAAAGCGTAGCCGACTGATTCTGCTCCTCCATAGCCTCCTGATAAGCTACAGTCTTGGAAATCAACTCATCAATATTCTCAATTCTTGCTCTCGATTCTTCTGTATCCTCAGCTTCCAGCTCTGCCACATAACCTGTGGAATCAATTACCTCCTGCAGGATTTCCTCCACAGTCATCACATCTGCCTTGCTTTTCAGCATCTGTATAAAAGTTACAAAGCCATCGATCTTTGACAAGCTTCTTCCAATAGAAGGAACCTCTTCAGCCACGCGCAATGCCTCATACAGACTGATTCCCATATTGTCCGCATAATCCTGAACACGTCCAAGTGTCGTTGCACCGATTCCACGCTTTGGCACATTTATGATTCTCTGCACAGCAAGATCATCTCTGGCATTATTAATCGTTTTCAGATAACAGAGAAGATCCTTGATTTCCTTACGTGCATAGAAATTAACGCCTCCTACCAGTTTATATGGAATATTGGCTGCAATAAATTTCTCCTCGAAAATACGGGACTGGGCATTGGTACGATAAAGAATAGCGCAATCACGGTAGTTCCCAAGACCGTTTCTTTTTAACTTGCCGATTTCCCCTGCCACATACTCTGCTTCCTCATAAGCATTCAAAAACTGGCGAAAATGCACCTTGCTGCCTTCTTCGTTCTCTGTCCACAGGGTTTTTGCCTTACGTTCTGTATTATTCGCGATCACCTGGTTCGCTGCATTCAGGATATTCCTTGTAGAGCGGTAGTTCTGCTCCAGACGGATTACCCTGGCATCTGGAAAAACATGCTCAAATCCAAGAATATTTCCAATATTAGCCCCACGGAATTTATAAATGGACTGGTCATCATCACCTACCACACAAAGATTCTGATACCGCTGGGCCAGAAGACTGATAAACTTAAACTGTGCAGTATTGGTATCCTGATACTCATCCACCATAATGTATTTAAACCGCTCCTGATAGTACTCTAGCACTGCACCGCATTTTTCAAAAAGCTCCACCGTCTTTACGATCAGATCATCAAAGTCCAGTGCATTATTCTTGCGAAGAGCAGCCTGGTATTCACGGTAAACAGAAGCCACTTTCTTCATATTGTAATCTCCGGCAGCTTTCATCTCCATATCATCTGGTGTAAGCAGCTCGTCCTTGGCATGGGAAATCTGGGCAAGAAGGGAACGCTCTTTATAAATCTTGGTGTCAATGTTCATCTTCCTGCACACATCTTTCATAAGAGACTTCTGGTCATCTGTATCATAGATTGTAAAATTCGTGTCATATCCCAGATTATCAATATGTCTCCGAAGGATTCTTACGCAGGCTGAGTGGAAAGTAGACACCCAGATACTCTCAGAACCAAAGCCCACCAGCTTATCCACACGCTCTCTCATCTCCTGAGCAGCCTTATTGGTAAAAGTAATAGCCAGAATATTCCACGGATTTACTCCCTTTTCATCCATCAGATAGGCAATCCTGTGTGTCAGCACTCTTGTCTTGCCGGAACCAGCTCCCGCCAGGATCAGGACTGGTCCCTCTGTCTGTGCTACCGCCTCGCGCTGAGGGGGATTTAATGTATCATATATGCTCATTTATGTTCTCCTTTTTTCGCTAACGCATGTTTGAAAAAAGCTTTCTGCAGGATGTGCGCCACAATTTGTAGGAGCTTCCGCCCTGATGAGGGCGTCACAGCGGACTGCGACAACTGAATTCGGACGAAATATACCGTCAAATGGGGCATGCAGATTGCGGGAATGATTTTTCAAATAGTTAAATCTCATTATACATGAAATCCTTATCTCCCACAACCCCGAACGTGCAGAAAATCCAAACATAGATTCGGGTTTTTACTGTTTACCAGTAACATTCCGTGAGGTGTTTTTTGTAAACAAAGTTCTGGTTTTTTTCTGTTTTTCACAAGATCTGAAAAAAACAGTTTACAAGTAGTTTTAAAAACTATATAATAAGGAGCAGAGGTGATAAAAATGACAGCTGATGATAAATCCATATTAAAGAGCATTCTGGAGCACATTTCCGGAATGGATTATATAAAACCAGAAGATCTTCCAAACATCGACCTGTACATGGATCAGGTCACCACGTTTATGGAGGATCAGCTTGCGTCCACAAAGCGTCACGATGATGACAAGATCCTGACAAAGACCATGATCAATAACTACGCCAAGAATAACCTGCTCCCTTCCCCTGAGAAGAAGCGCTATTCCAAAGATCATCTGCTCATGCTGATCTTCATTTATTATTTTAAGAATATTCTGTCCATCACAGACATCCAGAAGCTTCTCGGTCCCATCACAGCGAAATACTTTAAAGGTGAGCCAGGCAAGGACATGACCTATGTATATAATGAAGTTTTTGGAATGGAGAACCGCAAGATTGACCAGTTGATCAAGAATCTTCTGAAGGATTACCGTTTCTCCAGCGCCACTTTCCAGGATGCAGATGAGGAAGATCAGGAATTTCTGAAGCGATTCAGTTTTATCTGTCTCATGAGCTTTGATGTCTACATTAAGAAGATGATCATTGAGAAAATGATCGATGACATTTCCCCATCTGAGCCCAGGGACAAACATAAGAAGAATAAAGACAAATAACAGTACAAAACCCGCGAAATTATCTCATAGCACAATTTCGCGGGTTTTCTTTCGTATATTTTATTCTATTTCGGATTCAGATCCTCTGACGCTTATTCGTCCTTCTGATCCAGAGAACGGTTCTGCTCTTTTTTCTCTTCCATTCTCTTAAATACCATATCATAACCGTCATTGCCATAATTCAGAGAACGGTTTACACGGCTGATCGTGGCTGTGGAAGCACCGGTCTTCTCAGAAATGTCAAGGTAAGTTCTCTTATCCATCAACATCTTGGCCACTTCAAATCTCTGAGATAAAGAAAGAAGTTCGTTAATGGTACACACATCCTCAAAGAAAGTGTAGCACTCTTCCTTATCCTTCAGACAAAGTATGGCCTCAAAAAGATGGTCAACTGCCTCAGTTCTGATATTTTTACTCATTTCGCTACTCCTTTTTCTATATTTAATGTTTATTATTCTCTTTTCAATGATTACTATTTTAACACTCTGACGTGTGATAAGCAAGGACTTTCTATAAATATTTTTGTGAAGATTATATAGTTTTTATGTTCTTTTTTATTTTCAAATTGCTTTTTTTTCACAGATTCGTTATACTATGTGATAAGCTCATTAATGCTATATACAAAATAGAAAAGAGGAATTTTTGAATGGATCGTTTTTTCAACATGGATAACAAATTTTTCACCTTCATGAGCAGGGTGGCAGATCTTATCATTCTGAATCTGCTTTGCATTGTCTGCTGCATTCCGGTGGTGACCATTGGACCTTCCATTGCCGCCATGTTCTACGTCACTTTGAAAATGGTTCGTAATGAAGAGTCTTATATCGTCCGCGGATTTTTTAAATCCTTTAAACAGAATCTGAAACAGGGTATTGTGATCAATCTGATCATGCTTGCGGCTGCCCTTTTGCTGTACTTTGACATTAGCATCTGCCGCAGCACACCTGGCACCATCGGTAAGGTTCTTATGGTATTATTTATGATGATCCTGGTCGTTTACCTGATGATCTTCCTGTACATCTACCCGGTTCTTGCGAAATTTTACAATACCATCAAGAATACTTTTACCAACGCATTTTTGATGTCCATCCGCCATCTTCCATATACAGCACTTATGATCCTTGTCACTGCTGCCCCGGTTCTTGTATTTTTTATTCCAAGTGCCCAGGTACAGTCCATGGTCATCCTGCTGCTGGTGCTCATTGGATTTTCCGGAATTGCATACATCAATTCCCATTTCTTTGTGAAAATTTTTGACAAATATATTCCGGAAGAAACCTCTGAGCCGAATCCTGACAGTGTAGTAGACCACAGTCTTGATTCCGACAATAAGAATTTATGATCACCAGCTGGAATGGAAAGCCCTATCACTCCCTTGACTATATGCTAAAGGAGCGCTTCGGGGAAAAGGTTTATAAAGTCACCTTAAACGGCGGCATGAGCTGTCCCAACCGCGATGGTACAATAGGACACGGCGGCTGCATCTTCTGCAGCGAAGGTGGCAGCGGTGATTTTGCCGCCAGTGCAGCCCTCTCTATCCATGAACAGATAGACAGCCAAATTGCCATGCTTTCCGCCAAAAGACCTATTCACGAATACATCGCCTATTTTCAGGCTTACACCAATACTTATGCTCCTGTGCCTTATCTGGAAAAAATTTTTCAGGAAGCTATTTCCCATCCGGGGATTGTGGCACTTTCTATTGGTACAAGGCCGGATTGCCTGGAGGACGATGTAGTAGAACTTCTTTCCCGGCTAAACATGGTTAAACCAGTCTGGGTAGAACTGGGACTTCAAACCATTCATGAATCTACCGCAGCTTATATCAGGCGAGGTTACCCTCTATCCTGCTTTGAAGACTCCCTTAAGAGACTCCGCACAGCTGGTCTGGAAGTAGTAGTTCATACCATTCTCGGGCTTCCCGGCGAATCCAGGGAAGATATGCTGGCTACTATGGATTATTTAAATGCCCGGGATATTCAGGGAATCAAGCTTCAGCTGCTCCACGTTCTGAAAGGCACTGACCTTGCATATGATTATCTTGCCGGGAAATTTAAAGTGCTGGAACGCACCGAATATATTGACCTTGTAGCAGACTGCCTGGAACATCTGGATCCATCCATTGTGATCCACCGGGTTACCGGCGATGGGCCGAAAGATCTGCTGATCGCCCCTCTATGGGCCAGCAGAAAAAGAGAAGTGCTGAATCTGCTCCACCACCGTTTGAAAGAGCGTCAGAGTTTTCAGGGCAAAGCATTAGAGCGTGTTTGAAAAAGGCTTTCTGCAAGATGTGCGTCACAATTTGTGGGAGATTTTGTCCGATTGAGGGAGGCGTAGCGGGCTACGCCGACTGAAAGAGGGCAAAATCTCCCGCAAAGTGGGGCGTGCAGATTGCGGGAATGATTTTTCAAACACGCTCCAGAGTCTGTTTGAAATATTATTCCCGCAATCTCCCGCAAAGTGTAATACACATCTTGCAGAAAGCTTTTTCAAACACACTCGAATTTAGAACTTATGCAATATTTCACCAGAAGGGAGGCTGGAAAATGGCTACACCATTTACTGTTTACAAACTGATCATCCTATATATGCTTCGGAATTCTTCGTCCCCCATCACTAATTCAGAAATTTCAGAATTTATTCTGGACCACGAGTACACAAATTATTTCCATTTGCAACAGGCCCTTTCCGAGCTTGAGGAAACAGAGCTGATTGAGAAGCGTACCATTTCCAATACTTCCTACTATTATCTTACTGAAGATGGAAAAAACACGCTCACCTATTTCGAGAATGATATTTCCCAGGACATCCGTACTGAAGTGCTCCAGTACCTTGCAGCCAGAGGTGCCTCTACAAAGAATCAGGTGAAAGCTCAAGCCGATTATTACATTAATAATCAGGGAGAATATGTGGTTCACCTTCAGCTTTTGCAGAAGGGTGCTTCTGTGATCGATCTTTCTCTTGCAGCGCCATCTCTTTCCGCTGCAAAGGCCATGTGCAGGCAGTGGCCCAAGAAATATGAAGAAATTTATGCAAAAATAATGGAGGGGCTTTTATAAAGCTCCTCCACTTTTTATTTCAGATATTGTAATTGTTCAGTACCTTCACAGCTGCACGCTTCGCAAAACAGCACTTGCTGATAATTACTCAATATTTATTCCAAACCGTGTTCGAAAAATCATTCCTTCAATCTGCATGGTCTTTTATAAATTTCATGTGTTCCTTTAGTTTCTTCTCATATCCCATATCTGACAGCTCATAGAATTTCTCTCCACGAATCTCATCTGGCAGATACTGCTGCTTTACATAATGATTTGGATAATCGTGGGCATACTTGTAGCCCATTCCATGTCCAAGCTTCTCATGCCCTCCATAATGGGCATCCTGAAGATGAACCGGCACAGTCGTCCTAGTACGCTTCACACTGTCCATTGCTGCAAAAATAGCATTCACCGCAGCATTGCTCTTAGGTGCACACGCCATATATGCGGCAGCCTGGGAAAGAATGATCTGGGATTCCGGCATTCCCACCCGCTCAACTGCCTGGGCTGCTGCTGTTGCCACTACCAGGGCCTGGGGATCTGCATTTCCAATATCTTCAGAAGCAAGGATCATCATACGTCTTGCAATGAATTTCACATCTTCACCTGCATACAGCATCTTCGCCAGATAATAAACTGCAGCATCCGGATCGGAGCCGCGCATACTCTTGATAAATGCAGAAATAATATCATAATGGTTATCTCCATCTTTATCATAGCGCACCACGCGCTTCTGGATACACTCAGAAGCCACATCCAGAGTAATATGAATCTTACCGTCTGAAGCTCTTGGCGTAGTAAGAATGCCAAGCTCTATGGCATTCAGAGCGCTTCTGGCATCTCCCCCTGCCATATCTGCCAGAAACTCCAGGGCATCTTCATCCAGAACCGCATTATAGCTTCCCATGCCCTTTTCCTTATCGTTCACTGCCCGTAGGAGCAGTTCTTTAATCTCCGGAATCTCCAGCGCCTTCAACTCAAATACAATAGAACGTGAAAGGAGCGCACCGTTTACCTCAAAATAGGGATTCTCTGTGGTGGCCCCAATAAGGATAATGGTTCCGTCCTCCACAAAAGGCAAAAGATAATCCTGCTGTCCTTTATTAAAGCGATGAATCTCATCAATAAACAAAATCGTCTTTCGCCCATACATTCCAAGGGCATTCTGAGCCTGTTTTACCACTTCTTCCATATCTTTCTTGCCTGCTACGGTGGCATTGATCTGGGTAAAGTCTGCGCTAGTAGTATTGGCGATGACTTTAGCCAAGGTGGTCTTTCCGGTTCCTGGAGGACCGTAAAAAATAACGGAAGTCAGCTTATCTGCCTTGATGGCTCTGTAAAGTAATTTATCTTTTCCCACAATGTGCTGCTGTCCCACTACTTCCTCCAGTTTCGTAGGGCGAAGACGTGAGGCAAGTGGGGATTCATTCTCCATTGTCCTGGATTTCGCATATTCAAATAAATCCATGTATTTCTCTCCAATTCAAAAGTAATTTTCCGTACATTTGTTCTAATTATAATCTATATTTCTCATTTAGGCAAGTTTATAAAGCTATTTTTTAACTGTTCGCGGAGCATTACATTACTGTTCACTGGTAACGTTCCGCGAGGCGTTTTTTGTGAACAAAGTTCACAGAAAATCCGAGAATTGCGGCGCGAAATCATGCGAATGCATGATTTCTGTGCATCGCGAAGCGCGTTACTGTGAACGGAGTGAACAGTAACACATTACCAATGAACATCTTTAACGATCTTTTACGGCAATATCAGCTCCTCTACAGTCACGAATTCATATTCTTCTGCCATCAGAAGATCCACAATCTGAAGCGCTGCATCTACTGAGCTTTGGTAAGCATCATGCATCAAGATCACTGCCCCGTCTGACACTTCCGACCGCACAATTTTCATAATCGAATCTACATTTTTACTCTTCCAGTCCAAAGTATCCACATCCCAGAGTACAGGAAACATCTCCACATAAAAATCCAGATTTTTTCGCCACTCCCCATAGGGCGGTCTTAACCATGCCGGGTACACACCTGTGATTTCAAAGATTTTCTGGTTGGTCGTCTCAATTTCTTCTTTTGCTGCCTCCTTTGAAATCTTATCCAGCTGTACATGATTGTATGTATGATTCCCGATCAGATGACCTTCCTCCTGTATTTGCTTCACCAAGGCCTCTTTTCCCTTAATATTCTTCCCCATGAGAAAAAAAGTAGCATGAACCCCTCTCTCCTTCAGCCCTTTCAGAAGCAGCGGCGTATATTTACTGTTAGGACCGTCATCAAAAGTCAGAGCTGCTTTTTTCTTTTCCGTCACATTCTTTTCCAAAGTATCTTCCAGCTTCTTTTCTGACCTTCTATTCCTAGCCCCTATCACTTTGTCACTGACAGTTTTTTCCTCTCTTTTTCCGTTCCCCTTCTGCGCACCTTCCTGTTCCCGCCCGGCACAGGTATATTCCTGCACTTCTTTTGCATTCTCCCGGATTCTCACAGTTTCCAGCCTTGCCAGCAGCACCGCCAACGCTATAACTTCTACCCACATCACCAGATGTCTTTTTTCCTTCATATCCCGCCGCCTGACATCTGTCTTTCCTGATAATATATGTTTATGAAATGTAAAAAAGAATCCTGCTTGCAGGATTCTCCGCCTGCGGCTGGTCACCTCGAGCGACAACTACCTTTCCGCCGCAGTGCGATCCTGCCCGGTAGGGCTTTTAATGTAACAGGAAATCCAAACGGAATTTCCTGTTACATTAAAAAGCACTGGCAATCTCTTTCAAAATCACCAGTGCTCTTCCTTTTGTTTTCACATCATATGCCGCTATGTGACACAGCCTGTTATTATTTCAGCAGCTTCAGCTGATTTTCAATTTCTTCGATACATTTCTCATATCCAAGCTTGCTGCTATCCAGACACAGGTCATACTGAGTGGCATCCTTCCATTCCTCACCTGTAAATCTGCGGTAATACTCATCCTTACGTTTGTCATCCTTCTGAAGGAATTTTTCGATCTCTTTCTGGCTCATGCTCAGCTTCTCAGCAGCCTTTTCCATTCGGAAATCCCAATCAGCGTGGATAAATACACGAAGCACATTTGGATAATCCTTCAAAATATAGTTGGAGCATCTTCCGATGATCACGCAGGATTCCTTCCCAGCCAGTTCACGGATGATCTTTGCCTGATAATTAAACAGGTTCTCATCAGAGGTGAAATCCTTACTCTGAGGCGAGATCAGCTCACCGCTGTAAATTCCATTCTTCCCGAAAAGCGGTTTTTTTGCGCTGGAATACTCATCTACTCTTCCAAAAAGAGTTTCATGAATTCCACTGTCCTCAGATGCCATGCGGATAATATCCTTGTCGTAATATCCAATCCCTAATTTCTTCGCAAGCATTTCACCAACGGTACGTCCACCGCTTCCGTACTGTCTTGCAATTGTAATTACGAAATTGTCCATTTCTCTCCTCCTTATTACACTGGCCAGCTTCCTAAAGCGTTGTTTTTTCCATTCTTTCCGACAACAACAAAAATCACCTGACCAGATTATTTTCCCAAAGACCTTACTGTTCACGACCTGTCCAGTAACCGCTTCGTGATGCACCAGATTCCCGAAAGTTCTGTGAACTTTGTTCACAAAACGGACATGTCGCCTATCAGCTGTCAGATCTACAAATTTTATTCACCCAGATAAGCCTTCTGTACCGCTTCATCGTTCAGCAGGTCGCTTGCATTTCCACTCATTGTGATCTTACCAGTCTCAAGAACGTATGCACGATCTGCGATAGAGAGGGCTTTCTTCGCATTCTGCTCTACAAGAAGTACCGTGGTACCACTTTCACTTACCACACGGATAATATCGAAGATCTCATTTACAAAGATTGGGGAAAGTCCCATGGATGGCTCATCCATTACGATCAGTCTGGGTTTACTCATAAGGGCACGACCCATGGCAAGCATCTGCTGCTCACCACCAGAAAGTGTACCGGCACGCTGTCCTTTACGCTCTTCCAGACGCGGAAACCTTTTATAGACTCCTGCAAGGCTTTCCTGGATCTCAGCTTTATCTTTTCTCGTATAAGCACCCATGATCAGGTTCTCATATACACTTAAATCTGAAAAAACACGACGTCCCTCCGGAACATGTGCAATTCCCATTTCAACAATCTTATGGGCCGGAACCCTGGTAATATCTTTTCCTTCAAAAACAACGGAACCTTCTTTTGCTGAAAGAAGACCTGTAAGTGTCTGCAGTGTAGTGGTTTTTCCTGCACCATTGGCACCGATCAAAGCAATGACCTCGCCCTGGTTTACCTCAAAGGAGATTCCTTTTAATGCCTGGATTACACCATAATATACGTGTAAATCTTTTACTTCCAACATTGCCATTTCTTTTTCCTCCTTATTCGCCCAGATATGCAGTAACAACAGCAGGATCTTTCAGAACCTTTGCTGTCTCACCCTGACAAAGAACCTGTCCGAAGTTTAATACAGTCAGTTCCTCACAGATACCGCCAACCAGCTTCATATCGTGCTCAATCAGAAGGATCGTCATATTAAAATGATCTCTTACAAACCGAATGGTATCCATCAGCTCCTGTGTCTCATTTGGGTTCATACCGGCGGCCGGCTCATCCAGAAGAAGAAGCTTGGGATCTGTGGCAAGCGCTCTGGCAATTTCCAGCTTACGCTGTTTACCATAAGGAAGGTTTCCCGCAAGAAGACCAGCCTCCTGATCCAGATTAAACACCTTCAGGATCTCCATAGCACGCGCGTTCATCTCTTTTTCTACTTTAAAATACTTGGGAAGTCTTAAGATTCCGGTTAAAGTAGAATATTTATAATGATTATGCAGACCAGCCTTTACATTGTCCAGTACGGTCATATCTTTAAAGAGTCGAATATTCTGGAATGTTCGTGCGATTCCTGCTTTATTAATATCGATAATACTTTTTCCGGTGATATCCTGACCATCCAGCTTGATAATTCCCTCTGTTGGCTTATAAACACCTGTAAGAAGATTAAATACGGTTGTTTTTCCGGCACCGTTTGGTCCGATCAGACCATAAAGCTCGCCTTTTTCGATTTTCAGTTGAAAATTATCTACAGCATGAAGGCCGCCAAACTGTATGGAAAGATTATTTACCTCTAACATTGCCATAATTAAGCTGCCTCCTTTTCTTTCACGTGACCTTTGATTTTTTCAACAATACGGCTTCTGAAATCTCTAGCTGCAGGAGCCCAGTTGAAAAGCATCATTGTGATCATTACGATTGCATAAATCAGCATACGGTAGGTGGAGAATCCACGAAGCAGCTCGGGAAGTGCATAAAGCACAATCGTTGCCAGAATACTTCCGCGAAGATTTCCCATACCACCAAGAATTACATATACCAGAATGGTGATGGACATGTTGTAGTCAAAAATAGAAACCTTCAGCATGGAAAGGTTGTGGGCATAAAGTACACCTGCTACACCGGCAATTGCAGCGGAAATAGTAAATGCAAGCAGCTTATTCTTTGTTACGTTGATACCGATGGACTCAGCTGCAATACGGTTATCACGGGTAGATGTAATGGCACGTCCGCTTCTGGAGTTTACCAGATTCTGGATAATAAACAGAACGACCAGAACCAGAATCACACCGATCAGGAAGAAATAATCCTTAATATCTTTATATAAGGTTGCAGTACCGGAAACACCGAGAGCACCCTTGATGATCTGTTTTCCGCCTGGATCCAGCTTCAGGTTGGCTGCGCTTGTTGCAACGTGAAGCCCTTTATCATCCACACCAACATACAGAATATTGATCAGGTTCTTAATAATCTCACCAAATGCCAGGGTTACGATTGCCAGATAGTCTCCCCGAAGTCTCAGTACCGGGATACCGATCAGCACACCGAAGACAGCAGCCACGGCAGCACCTACCAGCAATGCAAGAATCAATCTTGGAACAGACGGAAGCACATCACTGGTAACATGGGAAAACAGAGCACTGGAATAGGCTCCAACGCACATAAATCCTGCGTGTCCAAGACTCAGCTCTCCGGAATAACCGACTACCAGATTCAGGGAAAGAGATGCGATAATGTACACACAGATGGGTACCAGAAGGCCGGTAAGCAGTCTGGACAGGTTTCCTGTAGAGGAAAGGATCTGTACCACAACGAAGATTGCGATTACCATACCATATGTAATAAAATTGTTTTTTGTTGTTTTGTTCATATTTTTTTTCATATCGGCCACCTCATACTTTCTCCTGGATGTTCTTGCCGAACAGACCAGATGGTTTTACAAGCAGCACGATGATCAAAACTGCAAATACAATTGCATCTGCAACCTGAGAGGAAATATAGGCCTTACTGAAAATCTCAATAACACCAAGGAGAATTCCTCCAACCATTGCTCCTGGGATAGAACCGATTCCACCGAATACTGCCGCTACGAAAGCCTTGATACCAGGCATTGCGCCTGTATAAGGAGTCAGTGTAGGATATGCGGAGCAAAGGAGAAGTCCTGCAATTGCAGCAAGTCCGGAACCGATTGCAAAGGTAAGGGAAATGGTTGCATTTACGTTGACACCCATCAGCTGTGCGGCGTCACGGTCCTCGGAAACAGCCTGCATGGCACGCCCCGGTTTTGTTTTCTTTACAAAAAGCTGAAGACCAACCATAATCACAATACAGGCAAGGATTGTTACGATCGTAACACCTTTAATCGTAAGCTGTCCGCCAAACAGCTCCAGAGACGGAACATTGATAACCGGAACAAAGCTCTTTGCATCTGCGCCAAAAATTAAAAGCGCCAGGTTCTGAAGCAGATAGCTGACACCGATTGCAGTGATCAGAACTGCCAGATTCGATGAAGCCTTACGAAGAGGTCTGTATGCAACTGCCTCAATGACAACACCGGCAACAGTACAGATCACAACAGAAAGAATGATTGCCAGGATTGGTGACATACTGGCTTTGGTAACTGCGGTAAGAATTACAAATGCTCCAACCATGATAACATCACCATGTGCAAAGTTCAGCATTTTTGCAATACCATATACCATTGTATAGCCGAGAGCGATGATCGCATAGATACTGCCCAGGCTGATACCATCTTTTAAATAGGATATAAAACTCATAATGCACCTCTTAACTGGATTTATTACTGTAGATAGTAACTGATTTTTCTTTTTCACGAGCGTGTTTGAAAATTCATTCCCGGCTTTTCCCACTGTAAAGCTTCCTGTCACTTTCTGACACGAAAAAGCGGAAGTAAATTTTCAGACACGCTCCAGTTATTTACTATGAATGTCCCGGACGGCAGCTGACTTTCCTATATCATGATGTCGCCGACAGGCCACCTGTCCGTTTGTTGTCTCAGACTGAAACAACAATCATTTCTGTAATTGCAAAGAAGGAGACGGACCCACAGGTAACCGTCTCCCCCTTGCTAACGGCCATCCCCTGCGCAATCAGGGAAATGGTTAAAGCCTCTGCCGTATGACCGGCACAATGGCTCTATTCTTATAATTACTCCATAGAAGCGTAAACGCCATCTTTGATCACATAAGCCTTAGGTGCTTTATCGCACTCACCGTCTTCTGTCCATTTAGCTTCTCCTGTAAGACCATCAAGAGTAATATTCAGCATGGAAGCAGACATTGCTGCACTGATGTCTTCATTTGACATATCTGGTGTGATGCCAGCATCATTTGCTGCTGCCTGCATAGCGTAAAGTACATCATATGTATCTGCTGCAAACTGATTTGGTGTCTCACCATTGTTTGCATCGCCATATGCTTTAACAAATTTTACAGTTGCCTCATCATCGCCTGTAGCAGAAAATGGTGTTAGAAGCATAACGCCTTCTGCAAGAGATTTATCAAAGTTCTCAACATTCAGGATTCCATCCATACCATCAACACCAAAAATCTTCATGTCAAGACCAAGGTCATGAGCCTGCTGAAGAATCAGAGCGTTGTCAGAATAGTAGTTCGGAAGGAACAGGAGCTCAGCGCCACTGTCTTTGATCTTTCCAAGCTGTACGGAAAAGTCTGTGTTGTTATCAGTTGTGTATGCTTCATCAGCTACAACCTCAAGGCCGTAATCAGCGCAGGCTGCAACGAATGCATCATGTACACCTGAGTTGTAATCAGCCATGGAATCGTAGAGGGTAGCTACCTTCGTAGCAAGACCTTTCTCAGAAATATACTCAGCAGATTTCGTTCCCTGCATTGGGTCTGTAAAGCACATACGGAACTCATTGTCACCAGCGGTAATGCTATCTACTGCTGTTGCAGACGGTGTGAAGAGGAATGTACTATCAGCTGCCTCTGCACCTACTGCGATACAAGCACCGGAGGTAACGGTACCGCAAAGCATCTGCATTCCTTTGTCAAGAAGGTCATTGTAAGCGTTAACTGCTTTCTCCGGATCTCCCTGATCGTCGCCAGCGTCAAGGATTTCTACCTGATATCCATTGAATCCGCCGTTTGCATTGATCTCATCTGCTGCGATCTTAGCTGCATTATATACACCATTACCATACTGTGCATAATCTCCTGTCATAGGTCCGATGACACCAATCTTGAAGGTTTCCTCGCTCTCTGCAAATACAGATACAGGTGTTACTGTGGATACTGCCATTGCTGCGGCTGCAGTAATGCTGAGTACTTTTTTCAGATTTCTCATAATAAATCTCCTCCTTAATTTATGTAAGAGCGTCTGTCATCTCGCCTCTCATGGTGCCCAAGGCATATCCGAAAAACATGGCATGCAGATTGCAGGAATGATTTTGGGAACAGGTTCTGCAACACTGAGATAGTATAAAAGCCCACTGGTGGTTTCCCAGCCGGCTTTGGCTTCCATAACTTCTTCTCTTTACTACTTTAATGTTATGATTATAGCATTCTGTTTTTTTGATTGCAATAGAAAATTTTATAGTTTTTTTAGAATTGCAAAAGAAATTTCCGTTACAATGACCAATTTTTTCTGTTTATGTTGTTTCTGTGACGTACAAACGTACGTTGCAGGACATACTTTCATGCTGATTTCATATTTTGTATTATGCTCATATTGGAATGTGTTTAAAAAATCAATTCGGACAAAATTAACCACAAGGTGAGACCTTCAGATTGCAGGAATGATTTTTTTGCAGACTCCGGGATAAAAAAAGGAGATGGTCACCCATCTCCCATTCAAATATCCTATTTATTTCAATTAAGCAATTGCTTTCTTAGCGATCTCAGCAAGTGCTGCGAATCCCTGAGCATCATTTACAGCCATCTCAGCAAGCATCTTTCTGTTGATGTCGATGTTTGCAACTTTAAGGCCGTGCATCATTTTGCTGTAGGATAATCCGTTCATTCTTGCAGCAGCGTTGATACGTGCGATCCAGAGCTGTCTGAACTGACGTTTCTTCTGCTTTCTTCCAGCGTAGGAGCTGGTAAGTGCACGCATAACAGACTGTTTTGCTACTCTATACTGTTTGGAACGAGCTCCTCTGTAGCCCTTTGCCAGTTTTAATACACGATTATGTTTCTTCTTTGCGTTTAATCCGCCTTTAATTCTTGCCATTTCTTATTTTCCTCCTGTTCGTCTTCTTCTATGCTATATCTTATAAATACGGTAATGCTTTCTTCATGCTCTTAACATTAGTAGAATCAACAACAGTAGCTTTTCTGAGATTTCTCTTTCTCTTCTGAGATTTCTTTGTTAAGATATGGCTCTTGTAAGCTTTATTTCTTACTAATTTTCCTGTTCCTGTTTTTTTGAAGCGCTTTGCTGCTGCTCTACAAGTTTTAATTTTTGGCATTGTAATTTCCTCCTTAATATCGTATCTATTTAATGTCCCTCATCCAGCCTGACACCCTCAGGGTGTCTCTCCAAATGAATGCAACATCCTAGTGTTTCTGTGCTAAAAACATTGTCATGCTTCTGCCTTCTACCTTAGGTGCCTTCTCAACTACAGCAATGTCCTTCAGCATATCGGCAAAATCATCCAGAACGTGCTTGCTGCTTGACATGTGTGCCATCTCTCTTCCGCGGAAACGAAGAGTAACCTTCACTCTGTCGCCCTTGGTAAGGAATTTGCGCGCTGCCCCAGCCTTTGTATTCAGGTCATTGGTATCAATATTTGGTGAAAGACGCACTTCTTTGACATCGATGGTCTTCTGCTTTTTCTTGGCTTCTTTCTCTTTTCTGGCAAGTTCGTAGCGATATTTACCATAATCAATGATCTTACATACCGGCGGCTTTGCCTGTGGGGCAATCTTTACTAAATCAAGCTCTGCCTCCTGAGCTTTGGCCATTGCTTCTCTTGCGGACATAATTCCGAGCTGCTCTCCGTCCGGTCCGATTAAGCGTACCTCTTTGTCTCTGATTTGTTCGTTAATCATTAAATTGCTAATTGTCGTGCACCTCCATACCTGATAGATGATCTGTTCTGATCCAGTTTTTAACTTCTGGACTCTCATTCCCCTTCGCAGGAAGAAATTCCTGCCTGATACCTGACGCCGCAAATATAAAAAAAGTGCGGACAGAATCCACACTTCTCCTATTACACTCGCGAACTAAGTCACGCGCTGCTGTGCAATATGAACCCGAGCCGCATCTAAGTATGCGCTGAGGTGAGAGTGAACTCTGCTTTCTTTTCATCACGTACTGTCGTATAATATCATGCCTTATTGTGAAAGTCAAGATGTTTTTTTATTTTTTCTAATAATTTTTTTCTTATAAATTTGTGCATATTTTTTGCAGGCACAGGAAAAACTAAGACTGCTGCAGCGGTTTAGTGCCCTCATGAAATACGGTCTGCTGAACAACTGCAAATGTTTGCAAAATCAAGCATACAAAATCAGGAGGTAAAAAACATGACAATTTTAAAATGTTCCGCAACAACCTGTGCTTACAATGAAGATATGCTTTGTTCCAGAGGGGAAATCAACGTCATGGGTGACAGTGCAAAAAGTTCTGAAGAAACATCCTGCGGAAGCTTCCGGGAAAAGAGCCAGGGTGCCATGAACAGTGCCAAAAACGGCTGTGGATGTGAGACCATCCAGATTGACTGCAAAGCCCACAACTGTACCTATAACGAAAACTGCAAATGTACCGCAGCTGCTATTGATGTAGCCGGAAGCGGTGCAAAAGTATGTTCCGAAACAAAATGCGATACCTTTGAATGCCAGTGCTAGAGCGTGTTTGAAACAGGCTCTAGAACGTGTCTGAAAAAGGCTTTCTGCAAAAATTTTTCAAACAGATTCCAGAAAATAACCGCAAATTTAAAAACAGCCCCCGCACAAATGTGCGAGGGCCTTTTAATTTCCATTCATTATCTGTTTCTTAAGAAATCCGGGATCTGGATATCTTTCTTCTGAACAGTGCTGGATGGTGTCTTCGCTGTGAATGGTGTAGCATTCATAGTCGGCATGCTGAAAGACGGCATGTTCAGATTCACACCAGCAGACGCTGTAGTGGAAGCAGGTCTCTTATTGGCAAATACAGAGTTGCTTGCCTTATTTCCAAATGGATTGGATGCCTGTGCATTATCAGAAAGGCCTGTAGCAATAACAGTGATTCTCGCATAATCAGCAACAGAGTCATCATACATAGCACCAAAGATGATATTTGCATCTTCACCTGTAAGCTCCTGTACATAGCTTGCAGCATCATTTGCGTCCATAAGGGAAATATCACCGGAAATGTTGATGATAACGTGTGTAGCACCCTTGATGGTAGTCTCAAGAAGCGGAGAGGATACAGCCTGCTGTACAGCCTCCATAGCCTTGTCATCGCCTCTTGCCTCACCGATACCAATGTGTGCAATACCTTTATCTGTCATAACCGTCTGAACATCAGCAAAGTCAAGGTTGATAAGAGCCGGCAGATTGATCAGATCTGTGATGCCCTGAACTGCCTGCTGCAGAACCTCGTCTGCTTTACGAAGTGCTTCCGGCATAGTTGTGCGGCGATCTACAATCTCCAGTAATTTGTCATTAGGAATTACAATTAATGTATCAACAGCCTTCTTCAGGTTCTCAATACCTGCAAGTGCGTTGTTCATACGTGTCTTAGCTTCAAAACGGAAAGGTTTGGTCACAACACCTACAGTGAGGATCCCCATTTCCTTAGCTGCTGCTGCGATAACCGGTGCAGCACCTGTACCAGTTCCACCGCCCATACCGCAGGTAACGAATACCATGTCAGCACCTTCGATGATCTGTTTTACTTCCTCAATGCTCTCTTCTGCTGCTTTCTGTCCAACCTCAGGCTGTGCTCCTGCACCAAGACCTTTGGTAATTTTCTCACCGATCTGAAGTACAGTTGGAGCTTTACACAGAGTCAGAGCCTGCTTATCTGTATTCACTCCTACAAACTCTACCCCGCCGATGGCTTCTTCAACCATTCTGTTAACTGCGTTATTTCCGGCGCCGCCTACTCCGATTACAATAATCTTAGCAGAGGATTCCGCCTCATTTGACATTATCTCTAACAATGTACTTCCTCCTTTATTTCTACCTTATATCCTTTATCTTTAATTTCAGCAAATATATATACCAAGCTGCATATAGCTATATCATATATTTTTTTTGTGAATTTATCAACCACTAATTTTGTTTTTTTATACTTTTTTCGCGAAATACGCGATATTTTCCTCAGAGTGTGTTTGAAAAAGGCTTTCTGCAAAATGTGCATCACATTTACAGGAGATTTTCAGACACTCTCTAATATTCCTCATCGTACCCGTCATAACCGCTGTTATTATAGTCTTCGCTGTAGTCCTCACTGTAATCTTCAAGCTCCTCTTCGCTTCCATCTTCACTGGTTTCATTGGGATTGGGACCTACATAATTTCCATCTTTATCCAGCTGCCCATAACCGGTATAGCTTCCATCTTCCATATATCCGCCAAGCCAGCTGCCATTTGCAGCAATACTCTCCTCAGTAGGTCTGGAGCCTACATAGTTTCCGTTCTGGTCATATT
The DNA here is from genome assembly GCF_040908885.1 of Ruminococcus sp. RTP21358st1_G6_RTP21358_211008. NCBI lineage: Bacteria > Bacillati > Bacillota > Clostridia > Eubacteriales > Oscillospiraceae > Ruminococcus > Ruminococcus sp. RTP21358st1_G6_RTP21358_211008. The sequence continues at coordinate 18,682 of NZ_JBDGDM010000036.1, read as the reverse complement.
CCCCTTCACCGGTATAGTCACCCTCCAGGTCATACCCTCCATGCCAGTTAGCCACTGCATTCTCGTAAGCAGCCGCAGTATCCACATCCTCAATCACGCCATCCTCGCCCAGATCCTGCTCGAAGGTAATCGTCTTGGAATTGTCATTTACATTTTCCAGATGAAGGATTCCCTTTTTGCCAGAAAGCTTGGGCAAAATTGCGTTGACACGTGTCATCTTGTCCTCAAGATACTCGTCCTTTCCCAGCATCACCCGGATATCTCCATAAGTCAAGGTAATCTGATAACTGGTGTCAAATTCAATATGATCCGGTATGGCATCGTTCTTCTGGAAAATAGTTGACAGCGCCACCGCAGTGGTAAGCACCGAGTTTCCTTTAATTGGAAGCTTCTCCCCTTCGATCACATGGCTTACTTCAATGCCGTCAAAAAAAGGCACCAGTTCATCCCTTGTATGAGAACTTTCAATAAAAATACCGTTTCTGTCAAAATAAATATAACTGTCCAGATAAGGAATGCAGCCTACCGCCTTCTTTTCCCGGACACTGATGCAGATACTGTTATGAGAAAGCCTGGTAATATGAAAGCCTTCCACAAAAGGCACACCCTCTACGTCCACCCTGGAATGGAGCAAAACTGCAAGAACGGAATTATCCGTAAAAGCCCCCTGCAAAGCCATCTCCTTCACCTGTTCATCCGTGTAACGGGAGGTTCCCATTACCTCCACCTTTGTCACATGAAAATAGGAAAAGAAAAAGACAAGTCCTGCCAGCAGAACTGCCCCCAGGGTACCCAGAATCGCTTTCTTATGTTTTCTATAGATCAGCTTCATTTTCAGTGATTTCATATATTGTTATTCCTGTATCCTTTTTACTGCTGCTCCCAACGCATTAAGATCCTGGCAAATATGCTCATACCCACGCTGTACAAAAGAATATCCTTCCAGTGCGGTAACTCCCTTGGCCCCAAGTGCTGCCAGGATCAGGGCTGCACCGCCTCTTAATTCCTGTGCCTGCACAGCTGCTCCATGTAAAGTCTTTACACCGCAGATTACAGCCTCATTTCCCTGTACGCGGATCCTGGCTCCCATTTTCCGCAACTGGTCAGCTGCTTTATAACGGTCTTCGAAAACCATTTCACGAATGCAGCTTTCCCCCTCTATGGTGGAAAGAACTGCCATTACGGGAGACTGCAGATCTGTTGGAAATCCTGGATAAACACCCGTTTCCAGCAGTTTAACAGGGCTTTGAACATTTTTTCCATTGACTAATAGTTTACCACTGTTACCTTTATATTGTCCACCCATTTTCCTATATACTTCCAGAAAGGCCTTCAGTTCTCCTTCCGGAGGGTTTTCCAGAACGATCTGGCTTCTGGTTATAGCTGCCGCACAGATATAGGTTCCTGACACAATGCGGTCTGGCGGCACCTGAATGCACCCGGCACTTAGGCTTTTAACTCCCTGGATTCTTATTTCAGAAGTTCCATCCCCCTGTATTTTTGCTCCCATGGAACGCATATACCTGCAAAGCCACTGTATTTCCGGCTCACAGGCACAATTTTCCAATACAGTCTCTCCCTCTGCAAGCACGGCTCCTAAAATGCCCTGCTGGGTAGCTCCCACACTTCTTTTTGAAAAAGAAACCAATGCCCCTTGCAGATGAGGTGCTTCTGCCATCAAAACTCCCTGTTCCTCTGTGACCACTGCGCCAAGCTTCCGAAGCACAAAAAGATGCATATCAATAGGTCTTTTCCCGATCACGCACCCACCTGGATAGCCAAGGCTTCCTTTCCCATTTCTTGCGAGAAGCGCTCCAAGAAGAATCACGGAAGACCTCATCCTCCCTGTAAATTCAAAAGGAACTGACCATTTACCGGCATTTTCGCAGTCCATATACAGATCATGGTCTTCCCACCAGGTCACTGCCCCAAGCTTCTGAAGAATTTCCTCCATACAAAAAACATCCGCGATCCGCGGACAGCCTTTGAGCACACTGACTCCCCGATGTAAAAGAGACGCCGCCATCATAGGAAGCGCTGCATTTTTTGAGCCCTGTATCCGAATACTTCCCTTCAGCTGGTGTCCTCCCTCAATGTAAATCCGGTCATTCAAGCCATTCACTCCTAAAGGGCCTCTTACCTTTTATTGTATGCGAATATTTCTGACTGGTGATAAAATTTCATTTTCTGCTTACGCTCAAAGCCAGCCCCATCTCGCCCAGAAGAAACACCACTGAGGTTCCGCCATAGCTGATAAAGGGAAGCGTGATTCCTGTATTTGGAATGGTGTTTGTCACCACCGCAATATTCAGGATCACCTGAATGGCCATATGGCTCATAATGCCAACGCATAAAAGTGTTCCCTGCAGTTCCCGGCAGTGAAGGGCAATCACCATCAGTCTCCACATAAGAAGCCCAAATATGCCAATGAGAAAAAAAGCTCCGGTCAGTCCCAGTTCTTCGCAGATAATGGAAAAGATCATATCATTCTGGGCTTCCGGCACAAATCCCAGTTTCTGCAGGCTGCTGCCAAATCCTCTTCCGAAAAGCCCGCCGCTTCCAATAGCATAAAGTCCCTGAATGGTCTGAAAACCCTTTTCATACTTCTCCGGATTCCGCCATATGGCAAGCCTTTCCAGACGGTAGCTCTCTGCTGCCAGAAACACTGCGATCACTGCTGCACCAGTCACTCCCATTCCAACAAATCTGGCATATCCCGGATCTGATATAAAAATCAGGATTACACCGATTCCAAGGATTATGATTGCCGTACTTAGGTTATTGGAGCCTACCAGTCCTACAATTGGAAGAAGTGTCAGCATTGTCCTGCACATAAACCAGAAGCCAGCTGTAGTCTTTTTGCTTCCCTGGATCTGCCAGGTGAGAAAAAGGATCACTGCTGCTTTTGCAAATTCCGAAGGCTGAAAAGACAACGGTCCAAAATTCAGCCACCTTCTGGAGCCATTGATTTCCTGTCCTACAAATAAAACTGCTGTAGAAAGTCCCATAGATAAGAGATAAGCAGCCGGTGCCAGCCGAACAAAGAATCTGTAATCTGTCTCTGCTACTATGTACATGGTCATAAGGCCCAGAGCTGTTGCAAAAAGCTGCTTTTTAAAATAATAGGCAGAGTCGCCGAAACGTACTCTGCCATTATATTCACTGATGGAAAACAGCATGACCAGTCCGAATACTGCCAGAAGCAGCACAAGGATCAGTAAGACCGTGTCTGTTTTCGTTTCTTTCTTTCGCTCCCGGATCATAGAGATCTGCTCCTGACGTCCCATGCCTTGGTTAAAGCATATGCCAGATCCGGGTATTCTATGAAATAAATCATAAGTTTCTGTACCTGCCGCCAATCACATTCTATGGCTACGACAACCGAGTTCGAGTGAAATATACTGCAAAACGGAACGTGCAGATTACAGGAATGATTTTTCAAACAAGCTCCAGAGCATGCCTCCAAAAGGCTTTCTTCAAGATGTACGCTGCAATTTGCGGTATATTACAGTGCTCTCACATACTCCTTAAACATCTGGCCTCTCTGCTCATAATTGTCAAACTGACCCCAGCTTGCGCATGCAGGAGATAAAAGGACCGCGTCCCCGGCGTTTGCCTTATCCGCACACACCTGCACAGCTTCTTTCAGATCCTCACAGAGAATAACATCATGAAAGCCATTCTTCTCAGCCGCAGCCTTAATTTTCTCTTTCGTCTGACCAATAAGTACCAGATACCTTACTTTGCCGTCAAATGCCTGGATCCACTCATCATAGCTGGATTCCTTATCATATCCGCCGCCGATCAGAAGAGTCGGACGGTTCATTGCCTGGATTCCCTTAATAGCCGCATCCGGGTTGGTTCCCTTTGAATCGTTATAATATGCCACACCGTTTTTCTCAGTTACATACTCAATTCTGTGCTCCACGGCTGTAAACTCACAGATACTCCTACGGATGCTATCCATATCAACACCTGCGTAGTAAGCCATGGCCACTGCTGCCATTACATTCTCAAAATTGTGCGTACCAAGAAGCTTCAGTTCCCCTGTTCTCACAACCGGAATCTCCTCTTTCTCTGTACGAAGAATAATCTGGTCTCCTCTCAGGAAAATACCCTGTTCAAGTTCTCTTGCACTGGAAAAATATACAGCCTTTGGCACAATGCTTTTGCCAAATTCACGAAGGATTTCATCCTCATAATTCAGCACACATACATCCTCCGGACCCTGGTTGCTTGTGATCAGCTCTTTCACGCGGATATACTCAGCCATTGTATGATGACGGTTCAGATGATCCTCTGTGATATTCAAAATGGCGCTTACCCTTGGAGCAAATTTCCAGATAGTCTCAAGCTGGAAGCTGCTGATCTCTGCAACCGTGACCGTCTCATCTGTCATCTCCAGTGACTTGGAAGTATACGGAGTTCCAATATTTCCAACAACAAATACAGATGGGCGTGCATCTGACATGATTTTCCCAAGAAGGGCTGTTGTTGTAGTTTTTCCGTTTGTTCCGGTAATTGCAAGAACTTCACCCTTTCCAGTCTGATAAGCCAGTTCAACCTCGCCCCACACAGGAAGTCCCTGATCATAAAAACCTTTTACAATTGGAAGATCTGTGGGAACTCCAGGACTTAATACCACAAGGTCCAGGCTTTCCTGAACTTCTTTCGGCAGCTCTCCTGCATAGATGGGAAGTTCATAATTTCCACTGATTTTATGTAATACGCTTTCTTTATCCAGATCTGCTTTTCCATCGTAGAGAACCGGGCAGGCACCAACTGCATTCAGAAGATCAGCTGCGCCGATACCGCTTTTTCCGGCTCCGAAAACCAGAACTTTTTTTCCTTTTAATTCCATGATTTATTTCCTCCTTAATGCCTTGCAATGGATGCCCCGGAATTCTCCCTTTTCAGGCAGCTCTTACAGGGCTAAAAGTCCGATCAGGCACATAATTGCAGTCACAATAGTAAACACTGCAACTACTCTGGCTTCTGACCATCCGCAAAGCTCAAAATGATGATGGATAGGCGCCATTTTGAAAATACGTTTGCCATGTGTTGCTTTGAAATAGGTTACCTGGATCATAACGGACAATACCTCAACCAGATAGATCAGTCCCACGATCAGTATAAACAGAGGCATCTGCAGCATATAAGCCACACCTGCCACAAATCCACCAAGCGCCAGAGATCCTGTATCTCCCATGAACACACTTGCCGGGTATACATTATAAAGTAAAAATCCCATCAGTCCGCCGATAACAGCACAGGTGACAGGCTCGATACCTGACTGGGTTCCAATGGATACAACCGTGAAAAATACGGCTACGATCAGGGTAACGCTGGTAGCAAGACCATCTACACCGTCAGTAAAGTTTACGCCATTTACAGTTCCGATCACTGCAAAGAACAGCACCGGTACAGCCAGCCAGCCAAGATTCAGATAATGTCCCCCCCAGAATGGAATACGCATGGTCAGAGACACATCTGTATACCGCAGCAGGTAGAAAGTAAAAATACCTGTTACCACTACCTGAAGCAGAAATTTCTGCCATGGAAGAAGTCCGTCAGATCTTCTAAGGACTACCTTCAGATAATCATCCAGAAAACCGATCAGTCCGAATCCCAGAGTCAGGAACAGAACCGGGATAATCTTGGGATAATCTTTTACATAAAACAATGAAGTAATAATCGTGGATATCAGAAAGATCACGCCGCCCATAGTCGGGGTTCCGGCCTTTTTCAGATGCGACTGTACGCCCTCTGTTCTCTCTGTCTGTCCCATTTTCAGCTTACGCAGAAAAGGAATAATAACAGGTCCTAATACTGCACTGATTGCGAAGGAAATCAGTACCGGGATCACAATATGAAATTCCATCCTCACACCTCTTTAATTCTTTCGTTTTTTTCGTTCCAGAGTCTGTTTAAAAAAGCATTCCGCAATCTTCCTCAAATTGTGACACACATCTTGCAGAAACCATTTTCAAACACGCTCTAAACTTTTTAAAGCATCTTATAGTATAAAGCTTTTCCCCTTATTTATCAACCCATAGCTTGGTTTTTGCAAGATAATATCCCCACATTGTTTACTGCTTACTTCGTGACCGGTAACATACTTCTCCTTGCTCACAGCCTGACCGATCACCGAAGCTTATCTTTCTTTTTTCTGATTTAGAGCGTGTTTGAAAAAGGCTTTCTGCAAGATGTGCGTCACAATTTGTGGGAGATTTTGCCCGGATGAGGGCGCCGTAGCGGGCTACGGCAACCGAATTCGGGTGAAATCTCCCACAAAGTGGGGCGTGCAGATTGCGGGAATGATTTTTCAAACACGCTCTAGCACCGCCTCAAAAATATTCTTTATCACAGGTGCCGCAATGGTTCCTCCGTAATACACGCCCTGCGGGTCATGTATAATGCAAAGCCCCAGGATCTGTGGATCTTCCGCAGGCATAAAACCAAGAAAGGAAGAAATATACCGGTTTGCACTTCTTGGCAAAGTCTGGGAAGTAGCCGTCTTGCCCCCTACTGTGCATCCCTCGATCCGGGCATTTCTTCCGGAACCTTCTGACACTACTTTCTCCAGAATTCCTCTTACTGTCTCTGATGTTTTTTCCGAAATAATCCCCGTTTCCACCGGATATTCCAGCTTTCTTCCACTGGTACCATCTGAGCTCAGAACGGATACCCCAAAATGAGGTGTGATCCGCCTCCCCCCATTGATCAGAGAACTGACTGTGGTCGCCAGCTGAATTGGCGTAATCTGAAAAGACTGGCCAAAAGCAACTGTTGCCAGCTCCACATTCCCCATATTTTCCATTTTATGCATGATCGTTCCAGCCTCTCCCGGCAGATCTACACCTGTCTTCTTCAAAAGTCCAAACTCCTTGAAATAATGATAATAGTTTTCCACCCCAAGTCTCAGACCCACTTCAATAAAAACCGGATTGCAGGAATTCTGGGCACCTTCCACAAAGCTCTGGGAACCGTGTCCTGTTCTCCTTGCACAGTGAATCCGCCTGTCATCCACCAGCTTATACCCCGGACAGAAAAATCTGTCATTTACGGAAACCACGCCAGCCTCCAGACCTGCAGACATGGTAATGATCTTAAAGGTAGAACCGGGCTCATATGTATCGTTCAGGCAGGGATTTCTCCACATCTGGTTCAGAAGATCCTGTTTTTCCTGTTCATTCAGTCCTGAAGTGTCCACGTCCGTATTCAATGTAAAAGGATCGTTCAGATCAAATTCCGGCACATTAACACATACATAAATTTCTCCGTTCTGCGGATTCATAAGAAGTATGGAAACACGCGCAGCCTGTTTTTCTTCCATTACTTTCAGGGCCGCCTGCTGCGCATACTGCTGCAGATCCACATCCAGACTGATTTTCAGATTTTCCCCTGCCACCGGATCTTCCCTGCTTTCTCCGATCTGGTCGATTTCCACGCCTCTGGCATCTGTTGTGGTCAGGATTTTTCCCGCCTGTCCCTTTAAAACTTCCTCATATTTCACTTCCAGGCCAATTATCCCCTGATTGTCACCGCCTGTAAATCCCAGAACCTTGGAAGCCAGAGATCCGTAAGGATAATACCGCTTATAATCCTCATCCACTTTCACACCATCCAGTTCATACCCACGTATCACATCTCCCACAGATTTTTCCACATTTGTCTTAATTCGTTCAATTGAAGATATTTTTTCAACTTTTTTACGCACTGTGTCAGTATCTATTTCCAACTCTTTTGACAAGACCTCAATAACCTTCTGTGGTTCCTTAATCTGACTGTGAATAACGGAAATAGTACATACAGTTTTATTATCTGCCAGAATCCTCCCTTTTGCATCCAGTATCTGTCCTCTTGCAGCCTTAATGACTCGTTCTCTTTCATGAAGTTCTTCTGCTTTCTGGTAATAGTAATCCGACCGAACCCCAATCAGGTAAACAAGCCTTCCCACAAGTCCCAGAAGCATAAGTGCACATACAAGAAAAACCATCCATATTTTTTTCCTGTGAAAGGTCATAGTTTTTTTCATAAAAAAATCCCCATCTGAAATCATCATAACTAATATATGATAATTTCAGATGGAGGTATGTGTTGTATTATGGTGAACAGTCTGTTTTTTATTTCCTGCCAATACTATGCCACCTATGGACAGTATTTCTAATCCAGTCCGGCTTCCTCGTTAGTCAGGCCTTCACTCTCCATATTGTTATCCTCAATGGGATCCGTGTTATCTTCCGGAGGTCCCGGAACATTGGTATCAGAAACAGCCTCCGGCAGAGTTTCCCCGGCTGAACCAGTGTAGGAATCGCTGATTCCATCAAGGTTAGCAGATTTTATATACTCTCCGTTTGCATTGATCTGATAACTTCCGTCACTATTCAGCAGGTAACCATTTTCGTCAATCCGATTGCCATCCCAGTCAATGAGGTTGCCCTCTTCATCCACCAGATTTCCATTTTCATCAATCTGACTGTCAGATATAGTATTTACATGACCATTAAATTTCTCCCAAAGCTCTGTCTCCGGAACAGTTCCGTCTGTAGACTGATCGGGCTGAATATTCATATATGGCAGAAGCTCGGAAAGAATTGCCTGTGCCACATACTGTGGATAAATACTGCTGGCCTGATCCTCTACATTTGGCTCGTCAATTACCACATAGATCAGAACCTGCGGGTCATCAACCGGGGCAAATCCTATAAAGGAAACCACGTATTTACCATTTCCACGGGGGAATTTCTCCGCAGTTCCTGTTTTACCGCCTGAGCTGTAACCCTGTACCTTTGACGTCATACTGGTACCCTGCTCTACACTGGCCTGCATATAGCTTCTGATATCAGCGGAAATGCTGGAAGAAATGGTCTGCTTCTGAAGAAGCGGACTGATTGTCTTCACAGTTGCACCGCTGGCGTCTTTAACTTTTGTCACAAGATGTGGCTGATAATAGTAGCCGCCATTGATGACCGAACACATTGCATTGATTTCCTGAATCATAGTGCAGCTGAATCCCTGACCAAATGCAGAACACGCAAGCTCTGTCTCATGCATGGTATCAACAGTATGCATAATACCATATCCCTCATTTGGAAGATCGATTCCTGTCCGGCTTCCGAAATTGAAAGTACTCTGTGCTTTCAGAAAATTTTCAACTCCCATCTTTGCACCAATCTGCATCATGGCATCGTTACAGGAGTTTGCGATTACTTCCGCAAGGGTTTCCATTCCGTGTCCGTAAATATTTGCACATTTGATGGTGGTCATATTTCCTGGCACACCAAAATTCTGGTAACCATCACAATAGAAGGTATCACTGGTGGATATTTTTCCCTGTTCCAGAGCAGCTGCCATAACAATGGGCTTCACAACGGAACCAGGTTCGTAAATGTCGGTTACACAAAAGTTATTCCACATGGCGCTTAGAGCATCCATGGTCTCACTGTCGTTCATAGCAGCAATCTCATCTGCTGAATATAAGGAAGACAGATTACGTGGATCATTAAGATCATATCGGTCGCCCCCATCCATGGCAAGGATTTCACCACTTGAAGGGTCTTCCACGATCACTCCTATATTTTTGGCGCCAGTAGATTCCTTAAAGGCATTTACCCATTTTTCCACAATCTGCTGTGTTCCAAGATCAAGGCTAAGCTCCAGACTGTTTCCGTCAGAAGCTTCGATAATGGTTTGCTCCACGTTAGAATCATCACTGAAATATCCGTACTGTCGGCCATCAATTCCTGTCAGGCTGCTATTGTAGTAGCCCTCAATTCCATAGTCCGCAGTATCTCGGGAAAAAGTAAATCCCAGCGTATCACAGGCCAGCTCATTATATGGATAGACTCTCAGATAATCTTCTTCAAACCATACACCCTGGATATTGTTTTTCTCCTGAATTTCTTCCCTGGTCATTTCCGTATCATCTGGTATGCTGCAGTAATCCTCGAATGCTTTCTTATCATCCATGGATACCTGCTTTTTCACGATCTGATACTGACTCTCCTTGGTCTTATCAGAAGTAAGCCTGGTACGGAGTTCGCCTTCATCAAGACCAAATATGGTAACCAGAGCATTCACGGTAGGATCCAGATAATCCTCATCTGAATTCACAGCTTTACAGTCCAGTACAACATTATACACCTTGTTGCTCGTTGCCAGAATGTTGCCATTTCGATCATAGATTGTCCCTCGTTTCGCTGGCATTGTACGATTCTGGTATTTTTGCTGAGCCTGACTCAGCACCTGTTTCTTATACTTGTCACCACTTTGAAAATTAATATAAGTGATAACTCCCAATAAAACGATTAAAGCTCCCAATACGCAAAAGAGCAGTATTGACAGCTTTTTTTTCATACTGTGATTTATTTTTTTTATAGGTTTTCTTTTTGTTTTTCTTCTCAGAGTAGTCAATCAAACACCTGCCTTCATTCCCATTACTTCCCGGTCACGTCCTGATACTGTCTTACGTAGCTGCCGCCTTCAGTCGCATAGGTTTCTGTCTGCTGGTTGCTTGGATATTTCATGCCCAGACGTCCGATGGCGATTTTCCGGATTCTTTCAAGGTCAACACTTGAAGTCACCTGGCTCTCATATGCATCGTTGTCTTCTTTCAGCTCGGCCAGTTGGGATTCAAGAGTGGCCAGCTGGCTTCTTTTACTGGTGCATTCTGTTTTCAGTTTCAGATAATTAATACTGCAAAACACAATAAGGATACCAAGTGCAGCCAGAAATATGGCAAAATTACGGTTCATATTATTGGCTTTCGCACGGTTTCTCCTGGCTGCCTTACTAAGCGGCTTGTTCCCCCGGACCTGCTGCTCTGGTGTGGTCAGCTCTGGTTTTGCCTTATTTTTACGAACAGAATGCTCTGGCTGACGGTACTCTCTCCGCTCAGGAACTTCCTGGACTTTTCGGACAGTGTTGCCATCAACATACACATTTTGTGGACGTCTTTTACCTGACACAGTATTCGTATGTCTGCCTGTCTCCGCCATTTTTTACCCTTCTTTTAAACTTTTTTTTCAAAAATTCTAAGCTTAGCACTCTTAGAACGCGGGTTTTCTTCCATTTCTTCATCACTTGGAAGAATTGGCTTCCTTGTGATAACTCTCCCCTTGGATTTCTTTCCGCACACACATACCGGAAAATCCGGTGGACAGGTACACGGGTTCTCATTTTTTCGAAAAATTGTTTTTACAATTCTGTCTTCCAGTGAATGGAACGTAATAATGCAAAGCCTTCCGCCATCATCCAGAAGATCAATCATCCCATCAAGTGAATCACGAAGAACATCCAGTTCCTTATTCAGCTCAATTCTGATTGCCTGGAACGTACGCTTAGCCGGATGACCTCCTGCTGCCTGTATCTTCATAGGTATGGATTCCCGGATGATCTGTGTAAGCTGACCCGTTGTCATAATGGGGCTCTGCTGTCTTGCTGCTACTATATGTTTCGCGATATTTTTCGCAAATTTATCTTCACCGTAATCGCGGATAATGCGATACAGTTCTCTTTCTTCATAACCGTTAACAATGTCACTGGCAGTCTGTGTCTGTCTCTGATCCATGCGCATGTCAAGAGGTGCATCTACCCGATAGGTAAATCCACGTTCCTCATTGTCCAGCTGATAGGAGGATACTCCCAAATCCAGAACAATACCATCAACCTTGTGAATTCCCCTTGCGGCAAGCTCCTGTACCATGTAACAATAATTGCTGCGAATGATTGTCACCTGGTCAAAGGCGGCAAGCCGTTCACTCGCAGCAATTATCGCATCCTGGTCTTGATCTATACCAATAAATCTCCCCTTGGCAGAAAGTTTCCTGCATACCTCAATGGCATGTCCTGCGCCGCCCAAAGTGCCATCCACATAGATTCCATCCGGCTTAATATTCAGCCCGCCAACGGTCTCGTCCAGTAATACAGATTTGTGTTTAAATTCCATTTCCGTCTCCTGTTGGATTTCTCGCTTATTTTATGCTCAGATGACGATTCCCATGTTCTCCATGTCGGCAGCAATGCTGTCCATATCGTCATAATTGCAATTCTCGCTCCATTTCTCCTTGCTCCAGACTTCTACTCTGCTTAAGTTTCCAGCCAGAATAACATCTTTCTCCAGACCAGCGAACTCACGTAACGTCTGTGGTACGAGAATTCTCCCCTGCTTGTCCAGTTCACATGTTGTTGCACCTGCAACAAAGAAGCGCGAAAAGGCTCTAGCGTCTTTATTTGTAAGTGGTAATGCACGGAGTTTCTCTTCAAAGGCTTCCCATTCATCCATAGGATAAATATAAAGACAACCATCAAGTCCTCTGGTAAGAACAAATTCCTCACCTAAAGGTTCCCGAAATTTCGCCGGGATGATCAAACGCCCCTTCGCGTCGATTGTGTGATTGTACTCGCCCATGAACATAAAAACTCACCTACTCTCGTGAAATACGAGTCTCCCCCTCGTATCTCATGACGGGAAACAAATGGAAGTTCTGCCACTTCGTCCCCATTTGTCACCACTTTTCTCCACTTCCTACCACTTATGAACCCATTCTAACCCATTTGCCCCTAAATTACAAGTGGGAAATTATGAAATCTATTACATAATTCTGTTACAAAGTCCTTACAAACAGTGAAAATGCAGTCAAAAAATTTTTTTATACAAATAAATCCTGCCCTGCAGGACTTTTTATATTGCCGGAAATTCCAGCGAAATTACCTATTACACACAAAAAAACGCCACTTCAGTGGGATTCGCTCCCACCAAAATAACGTTTTGTTTAGTCCAGATTCAGGTATCTGACAATCATATGATCAATCTTCCTGCTCATGGGCAGGTTTTTTCGCAAATCTGCGCGGCTGGCTATACAACCATTCATCTTCTTCTGAAGCTGTCGGACCCTTCGCAGCAACAGTTTCTTCTTCAGAAATCCTGGCATTTTCTTCCACATGATTTTCTGTACCGGAAGCTTCTGGAAAGGCTTCCTCCTCAGAAACTTCTTCTGTATCTTTCTCTGAGTCCTCCTCATAGAAATCCTCAGCAGCTGAATTTTCCTCTTCCACGATTTTCTCTGTGTTCTCTTCATCCTGAAGATTTTCTTCCGGATGCTCTTTCTCCACAGACGAAGTTTCTTCTGATTCTTCGGAATCATGTTCATAAGCAGATGCTGTTCCGTTATAGACTTCCCGAACACCTGCGGCATCTCCATCTGCAAAAGCTCTCTCCAGTCTGAGCCGGTCTCTGTATTCTTCTGCTTCAGCTTCTCTGGCTGCTCTTTCCTGCGCTTCATAGTCCTGTTCTCTCCTGCGTCTGCGCCTTGCCGCCCTCTTTTTCGCCATGGTTTCTTCCACAACTGCGATCATAGCACAGATTACAAACATTGCTGCTGAGATCAGCTGGGAAATTCCAACAGAAGTTCCCGGAATCATAAGCTTGTCTGTTCGAAGAAGTTCTATGCAAAATCGTCCGAGACCATATCCTGCCAGATATTTCAGAAATACTTCTCCGTGGAAATGTTTTTTGCGCTTCCACACAAGCATCAGGAGAAACAAAAGCAGACACCAAAGACTCTCGTATAAGAAAACCGGATGTACTTGAATATAAGAAGTTCCACCTATTGTCTCCAGGTTTTCCCTCATTGCAGATGTCACTTCGCTGGAACGCACAGCAGATAAAGGGAGCTGCATTGCAAATATGCTGTTGGTATACTCACCGAAAGATTCCCTGTTAAAGAAATCTCCCCACCTTCCTATTATCTGCGCAATAACGATTCCCATGCTGGCAGTATCTGCCATCTGCATAAAAGATTTTCTGCGCGCGCCGCAGTAAATGGCTGCTCCCAGCATTCCTCCAAACAGACCGCCGTAGAATGTAAGTCCGCCATTTCTCACATTAAAGATCTCAATAATATTGCCCTTATAAAGATTCCAGGAACATAAAACATAAAGCATTCTGGATCCGACCACCCCCAGAAGCAGGGATATGATCATCATTTCCAGATAATCGTCTTTATTCTCGCCGCAGCGCTTCGCTTCCAGAATCACAAATCCCATTCCCAGAAGCATTCCCAGAGCTATTACAAGGCCAAAAAATGTAATCTCAAATCCAAATATTTGAATGGATTTCCCCACATAACCCAGGTTTATTCCCAGATTCGGAAACTGAATTGACATTTATGCTATCCCTCTGTTTCTATTACTTATCAGACATTGAAACGGAATAAGATCACATCGCCATCCTGTACTACGTAATCCTTACCTTCCATTCTTACAAGACCTTTTTCTCTTGCGCCTGCATAGGAGCCACAGTCAAGAAGATCCTGATAGTTTACCACCTCAGCCTTAATGAATCCACGCTCAAAATCAGAATGAATCTTACCTGCTGCCTGCGGAGCCTTGGTTCCAATCTTGATGGTCCATGCTCTGGTCTCATCTTCTCCGGAGGTCAGGAAGCTCATAAGTCCAAGGAGATGATAACTTGCCTTAACCAGCTTCTCAAGTCCTGATTCCTTGAGTCCAAGATCCTCCAGGAACATTTTTCTCTCATCCTCATCCAGTTCGGAAATCTCTTCCTCGATCTGAGCACAGATTACGAAAATCTCACTGTTCTGCTCTGCAGCATATTTTCTTACAGCCTGTACATGCGCATTGTCAGCACCATCATTTGCAAGATCGTCTTCTGCAACATTTGCAGCGTAAATAACCGGTTTCTGAGTGAGCAGATTGTATGTTCCCATCCATGCTTCCTCATCCTCATTCTCCAGTTCCATAGTGATGGCCATTTTGCCGTCTTCCAGCCATTTCTTGATCTTCTGAAGGAAATCAAGCTCTTTAGCAGCTTCTTTGTCCATACGGGCAGTCTTGGTAACCTTTGCAATTCTTCTCTCCAGGATCTCAAGATCAGAGAAAATAAGCTCCAGGTTGATAGTCTCAATATCACGGATCGGGTCAATGCTTCCATCTACGTGAATTACATTGGTATCCTCAAAACAGCGTACTACATGAACGATTGCATCAACTTCACGGATGTTTGCAAGGAACTGGTTTCCAAGACCTTCTCCCTTAGAAGCGCCCTTTACAAGTCCTGCAATGTCAACAAATTCTATAACGGCCGGTGTCACTTTCTTGGAATGATAAAAATCACCAAGCAGTGCAAGTCTTTCATCCGGCACAGTAACAACTCCCACATTCGGGTCAATGGTACAGAAGGGATAGTTCGCAGATTCTGCACCAGCCTTTGTCAGGGAATTAAAAAGTGTACTTTTTCCTACATTTGGAAGTCCAACGATACCTAATTTCATTTTATCCTATTTCTCCTTATTTTTAGAGGCGTTTGACATTTCTTTACGCCATTCTTTTGCTATTATACCACAAACAATAAAAATATGATATATTTCCGGCCCCATATTGTCTTCTCTATACATCTTTTTATTTTAGCATACCCAACTCTTTCCATCAAGACAAAAGCTCTGGACAATCTGATAAATTTGAAAAAACACCTCATATTTCCAATTGAATATGAAGTGTTTCTCTTTTGTAATACATCATTTATTTCAAATCTCTGGACATGATCATAAGAAGACTGCCTTTTTCGTAGAGTACCTTGGCCTTTTCTTCCTGGATCTCGTTGCTAACGGTGCGGCCACAGTTATCTGTAGTAAGGCGGTAATGATCCAATGGGTATTTAAACCCCTTCAAAGTAAGACCTTCAACCGTTTCACCGGCTGCGAAAAAAGAAATATATTTTCCGAACTGACTGTCTTTTCGAATAATATAGCCATTTTCCACAAGACAGATGTAATTCTGAGCATCTGCCAGGATCACATTGACACCCTTTTGTCTGCCATATCCCAAAAGTCCCATGTTTCCAATAAAATGATCTAGTCTTCCACCAGTTGCGCCAAGAATAAGAATATTCTTTGCCCCTCTTCTTATTGCCAGATTTAAAGTAGACTGGGTATCTGTATCATCCTTTTCAGGATTCAGTCTGACAATTTCTGTATGGTCAAGACTCTCCAGATATGCCTTTCCAGCACCTGATAAACTGTCAAAATCACCGTCCACAATATCCGGGACAAGACCTGTTTCCAGAAAGAAATCCAGTCCTCTGTCAGCCGCCAGCAAAAGCAGCTTCTTGCCTTTTCGCTCTTCTTCTATTTTTCTTATAAAATCGAGGGCAAAATCTTTCTGGATCATGCCCCCGCTTACGATTACTGTATCTATCATTCTATCTCTCACTCAATCCTGTCACCAATCTCTTCGATCTGTTTCTGAATATGGCGGACATTCTGGGCAATATCACCGCCGAATACCCAGGATCCGGCAACAAAGATATTGGCACCAGCTTTCATAACAGTCTCTATGGTACCTTCATTGATTCCACCGTCAACCTCAATATCCACATTCAGATTCTCTTTGTCGATCAGTTCTCTCAGTTCCTGAATCTTCTCTGTACACTCGTCCATATATTTCTGTCCGCCAAAGCCAGGCTGAACAGTCATTACCAAAACCATATCCACATCCTCAAGCATATGGCTGATATCATTTACCGGAGTTGCAGGCTTGATGGAAACACCAACTTTCACTCCTGCATCCTTGATACGCTCTATAGTACGTTCCAGATCCTCACATGCCTCAGCATGAACGGTGATGGAATCCGCACCACAATTTACAAAATCCTGAATGTATCTTTCCGGCTCTGTCACCATAAGATGAACATCAAAAAACATCTTGGATTCTTTACGGATGGATTTGATCACCGGCATACCAAAGGAAATGCTCGGTACAAAATCTCCATCCATAACATCAATATGGAGCCATTCAACTCCTTCGTTTTCAAGAATTTTAATCTGTTCGCCCAGACGGTTAAAATCCGCTGATAAAATGGAAGGGCATAGCTGATACATAGTTTTAGTATCTCCTTTTCTCTTTTAATTCCTCATATAAAGCCAGATAGTTGTCATACCGCTGCTGACTAATTTTACCTTCAGACAGAGCTTTCTTCACTGCACAGCCCGGTTCATGAATGTGCATACACCCCTGAAACCGGCATTGCGGCTCATACATTACAAATTCCGGGAAGTAATCCCGAAGCTCCTCTTCCTTCATATCGGTAAGATACAAAGAAGAAAATCCCGGAGTATCCACCAGGAAAGTATTCTTTTCCACCGGGATTACCTGGGAATGTCTGGTGGTATGCTTGCCGCGCTTCAGTTTTTTGCTGATCTCACCAGTCTCCATCTGCACTTCACCCTGCATACAGTTGGTAATGGAAGATTTCCCCACACCGGAAGGTCCTGCAACTACTGTTGTTTTTCCCTTCAGTATCTCATGGATCTCGTCCATTCCCTCTCCCTCATAGGTACTGGAAAGCACTACACGATATCCACATCCAGTGTAGATTTCGTAAAGCTTTTCCATTTCTTCCTTCTCTCCCACATCTTTCTTATTGAAGCAGATAACTGCAGGAATTTCCTGCTGCTTCATCATAATCAGAAAGCGGTCCAGAAGAAGAAAGTTAGGCTTTGGATTCTCCATGGCAAAAATCAAAAATGCCTGATCTACGTTGGCAACAGCAGGACGGATAAGTGAATTGCGGCGGGGAAGAATGGAAGTTACACTGCCTTCCTTCTCCTCCTCATCCAAAACGGTAATCTCCACATTATCACCTACCAGAGGCTTGAAATTATCCTTTCGAAAAATTCCTTTTGCTTTACATTCGTAAACATTGCCGTCTTCCGCATAGATATAATAGAAGCCTGCAATTCCTTTAATGATCTTTCCCTGCATGGATTACTCAACCTTCTCAAAAGTAAGAGGATAATGGCCAAGTTCCTGATAGCTTCCATCAGATTGCTGCTCAGACAGATATAAAGTACCCTCAGCAACTCCTGGTGCACCTGTAATATCCAGCTGATATGGGAAAGTAAGCTGCTGTCCTTCTACCACAGAGCTTGCTTTTGGAGCGCCGCCTACATTCTGAACAAGCTCCAGTCTGATCAGACCTCCATTATATCCGATAGGCGTCTTCAGTTTCTGTGTACATTTCCATACTTCGCCATTTGCTACTGCTGCAGTAGTATCAGAGGAACTCTGATCCTCAGTATTCTGTGAAGAAGTATCCTGACTTCCACTGCTTACAATAAGAGTGATCGTATCGTTATCCGGATCTGCATATACCGGGTTGTCATCTGTATATCCTATAGGATCCTGAGAGATAACAGTTCCCTCTGCAACGTCTGTGCTCATCTGCATTTCCACATTAATATTAATGAATTTGCCAAGCTTGGCAATTGCATCATTCTTCTCCATTCCGGTTACATCTGGCACCTGTACACTGTCACCATAATTAATACCACGGCTGATGGTAAGAGTAACTGTATCGCCTGCCTTGACAGTAGTTCCTGCTGCAGGCTCAGTATCAAGGACACATCCAATGTCTACCATAGAAGACTGACTTTCATCCGGGTAAATCTTATTGATCTGAACCGTTAAGCCCTGGCTTTCCAGAGTTTCCTGCGCCAAAGCGCCATTCTGACCGAACATATCTGTAAGGGTAACGGACTCAGAACCTTTACTTAAATAATAGTTAACAGTTGAATTTTTAGCTACCTTTGTTCCCTGTACAGGATCCTGTGAAGAAATCTTGCCTTTTTCCTGTGTGGAAGCCTCTTCACCTTTGTAGGTC
>NZ_JBDGDM010000035.1:0-47341 GCF_040908885.1 Ruminococcus sp. RTP21358st1_G6_RTP21358_211008 | reverse complement strand
TGTTGATGGAAGCATTATACTACATTGGGACATTTTCCTTTATGGTATATTAGGACATTATCATAAATGGTTCATAATTATTTCATTTTTTTCAAAAAAACATTTGACAAAATAGATTTTATACTGTATTATATGTTTTGTCGCTGAGGAAAACAGTTGACAGCAATAAATGCGATAGTGGCGTAGTTGGTAACGCGCGACCTTGCCAAGGTCGAGACCGCGGGTTCGAGCCCCGTCTATCGCTCTGAAGCTCCGATTTAGTCGGAGCTTTTTTGTGTCTGAATCCGCCTTACAAAGCGGTCACTGTCTTTTGTATACTTCATAAGAAAATCCCGCTTATTCTTTCGGAAATAATTTATAACGGACATCTTATTTTAAACAAAAAAGCCTTGTACAATTTGCTTTTCTATCTGAAGATTCTCTATTGACTCATCTTTCAATAAGAATTTTCAGTTCTTTGCACTTTGTACAAGACCTTTTATTACTTCATTTTATTATTCTGTCCAGAATCCAATATTTTTTCTTAAAACATGTAAAAAAAACTTTCCGCAAGATGTGCGTCTCAATTGCAGGAATGATTTTTCAACTACGATTTAGTGATGGAATAATCTAATTCCGGTAAATGCCATTGCTATATTATATTTATTGCAGGTATCGATTACGTCTGCATCTCTCACAGAACCGCCTGGCTGTGCAATATATTTCACGCCACTTTTGTAAGCTCGCTCAATATTGTCGCTGAATGGAAAGAACGCATCAGATCCTAATGTTACATCTGTCATCTGATCCAGCCATGCTCTCTTCTCTTCCTTTGTGAAAACTGCAGGTTTCTCTGTGAATGTCTTTTCCCAGTTTCCATCCGCCAGAACATCCATATACTCATCACCAATGTAAACGTCGATAGCATTGTCGCGCTCAGCTCTTGAAATGCTTTCCTTAAATGGAAGATTCAATACTTTCGGGCTTTGACGAAGGAACCAGTTGTCTGCTTTCTGTCCTGCAAGACGTGTACAGTGAACTCTTGACTGCTGTCCTGCACCAACGCCGATTGCCTGTCCGTCTTTTACATAGCATACGGAATTGGACTGGGTATATTTCAGAATAATCAGGGAAACTTTCATATCACGCTTTGCTTCCTCAGATAATTCTTTATTCTCAGTTACGATGTTGGAAATCAGCTCATCATCAATTGCAAGCTCCTGTCTTCCCTGCTCAAAAGTAACGCCGAACACCTGCTTATGCTCTAATGGAGCCGGTACATATTCCGAATCGATCTGAATTACATTGTAGTTGCCTTTTTTCTTCTGTTTCAGAACCTCAAGTGCCTCCTCTGTATAACCAGGAGCGATTACACCGTCGGAAACTTCTCTCTTGATCAGAAGTGCTGTATCTTTGTCACATACATCAGAAAGGGAAATAAAATCACCGAAGGAAGACATTCTGTCTGCGCCTCTTGCACGGGCATATGCACATGCAAGCGGTGAAAAATTCTGCCAGTCCATATCCTCTACCCAGTAGATTTTTGCAAGCGTCTCTGTAAGCGGAAGACCAATGGAAGCACCTGCCGGGGAAACATGTTTAAAAGAAGTAGCTGCAGGAAGTCCGGTTGCCTTTTTCAGATCACGCACCAGCTGCCAGCCGTTAAAGGCATCCAGAAAGTTAATATATCCAGGTTTTCCGGAAAGTACTTTAATTGGCAGTTCACTTCCATCTTCCATGTATATTTTAGATGGTTTCTGATTTGGGTTACAGCCGTATTTTAATTCTAACTCTTTCATGGTTATCTCCTCCATTTTATCTTTTAAGGTAACGATTCAGTAGGTACTATTCCGTAAGGCATTCCGTTTTGCGAATATAATTTACCAAAAACGGAATGCTTTATTTTCAGTGATTCTTGTTGATAATTTTTGATTCATATTTACCAGTCTCGATATCAATGTATCTCACAAAAAGTGAAACCTTATTGTCTTCATTCAGGCTCTCCCACAACATATCTGCAAACGCATCCATGTTATCCGGAATCTGAACAAGCTTCGGCTCGCCCTCAAAGCTTGGCAGCGGGTTTCCATCACATTTATAAGTATGGATAAAATGTCCCTCACCGGCCTTTGCATTCTGATATGCAAAAGTGTAACGGTTGCAGGAAGAAGGATCTCCATTATTGCTTTTCAAAATGGACATTGCATAACTGTAAGTGCCGTTCTCTACATGCATAATTCCGGAAATACGTGGTGTATAGTTTGGTGCATCTGGCTCAAACTCTCTGGAACGTAAAGACTGCTCAAAAGTGAGCTGATGATCCATTCCTTCGTAAATAGTGTCTGTCTGGTCACCGTTTGTCACAATTGTTTTATTTCCAAGTACGCGGACAGGTGCATAAATGATCAGGCTTGGATCTACCAGTTTGGAAGGGTCAAATGCCTGTGTGCGGATTCCCTCTCCATCCTCCACAAATACACGATTGCGGCTGTTCTCACTTCTTCCCATAATAAAGTAAGCGGTAACTGCCTTCGTTCCATCAGCGCTGCGGCCAATGATGATTCCTCGTCCCGGGTAAGAATTTTCCTTCAGTTCTTTGTCCAATGCTATCATTTCCATGCAGATGTTCTCCTTTCGAAATTTACATGAGTATATTACCGCAGCCGCCAGATTTTCAAACACGCTCTGGCATAAGCTTATACTGGCTGCGTGTATAAAAAAACGCCTGGGAAGCCCCTCTTCCAGGCTGCCCAGGCGGTCGACACAATGATATCACCGCACTCCCTGTGGGTATTCCCACGATCCGCCAGTCATGCAGTTCTTTTTTATACTACAATATTTTTTTCGTTATTTCAAGATGGGAAATCTTTTTCTTTTATGTACAATTTTTTTGTGGTTACTAATCACTCCGTGACCAGTAACACGCTTCGCGATGCACAGAAATCATGCATTCGCATGATTTCGCGCTGAGATTCTCGGGTTTTCTGTGAACTTTGTTCACAAAAAACACCTCGCGGAACGTTACAAGTGAACAGTAACTTTTTGTAGTTACTGGTCGCAATGCCTGCATAAGCAAATTTATGGATATAGTCCGTACTTTCTTCTCAGGAAATCCCCATCAAGCCCTGATCTATTGTGATCTGTGCACTGATATCCGCCTTCATCTGCTCCCAGGCATCCGGATGATCCACATAATACTTGGGACATTCCTTTCCTGTCACATCATAATGCCGGATCACCTGCTCTGAGGTCAGCCCAAATCGGGCGCACAGCCATGCAGCCAGCTTTACCACAGAATCATAAGTTTCCTGTTCAAAAACGCCTGTATCATCTTTATGACAGCACTCAATAGAAATACTGTCCACATTCCTTGAGTTAGTCGCGTAAGACATCTCTGAGGTAGGAATACACTGGATCACTTCACCCTCCAGTCCTACTACAAAATGGCTGCTTACTTTCGCCTCATGAGAAATGGAAAGATTCTCAAAATAATCCCTGTTATTCTGCGCTGTAGCACCAGGATTGGCTGTATAATGGATTGCTATGTAATCAGCTCCATTCAGGGGCAGCTGAGGCCTGGAATACTCATTTGGTGTCAATAATTGTACATCTATGTAGGGAGCACCCTGGGACATCCATTCTTCCGGTCCATAATTCGTATGATCATTCATTTCCTGGGATGTCTCTGCACTTTTCTCCTGCTTCTGTCCATTCCTTACCATCAGAATAACCACTCCTGTCACAACCAGAAGCAAAAAAAGCACCAGAAATGCCAGACGCTGATTTCTCTGACGGATCCTGCCGCCCTTATCTTTTTTTTCTCTTTTGTTAAAAGAAGGCCGCCTTGAAAAAGACGGCCTTGCAGATTTTCTTTTCATTATTTGTCATCCACACTGTAGTTCGGTGCTTCTTTTGTAATGTGAATGTCATGTGGGTGAGACTCTTTCAGGGAAGCAGCAGAAATCTTCACGAATTTACCATTCTGTTTCAGTGCTTCAATATTCTCAGCTCCACAGTATCCCATACCGGAGCGAAGTCCTCCGATCAGCTGGAATACAGTGTCCTCAAGGTGTCCCTTGTATGCAACACGTCCTTCCACACCTTCCGGAACAAGCTTCTTGGCATTCTCCTGGAAGTAACGGTCCTTGCTGCCATTCTCCATAGCTGCAATGGATCCCATTCCACGGTATACTTTATATTTTCTTCCCTGATATAACTCGAAAGTTCCCGGGCTCTCATCGCATCCGGCGAACATGCTTCCCATCATACAAACGTTTGCACCAGCTGCGATTGCCTTGGTAACATCGCCTGAATACTTGATACCACCGTCTGCAATAATCGGAATACCATATCTCTTGGCAACCTCATAGCAATCCATGACTGCTGTGATCTGCGGTACACCAATACCTGCAACTACACGGGTGGTACAGATAGAGCCAGGTCCGATTCCGACCTTAACTGCATCTACACCAGCATCAATCAGAGCCTTGGTAGCGGCTCCTGTGGCAACGTTTCCTGCGATAACCTGAAGCTCCGGATATGCAGCCTTGATTTCTCGTACAGCACGGAGGATATTCTCAGAATGACCATGAGCAGAATCAACAACGATGACATCAACATTTGCCTTCACAAGTGCATCTACACGGGCAAGCACGTTGGCGGTAATACCAACAGCAGCTCCACAGAGAAGACGTCCCTGTTCATCTTTGGCAGCCAAAGGATATTTAATCTGTTTCTCAATATCCTTGATGGTGATAAGTCCTTTTAAGTTAAAATCATCATCTACAATGGGTAATTTCTCTTTACGGGATTTCGCAAGGATCTCTTTCGCCTCTTCCAGTGTAATACCTTCTTTGGCTGTGATCAGTCCCTCAGATGTCATGGACTCTTTGATCTTCTTGCTGAAATCTGTCTCAAACTTCAGATCACGGTTGGTAATAATACCTACCAGCTTCTTGCCTTCTGTGATCGGGACACCGGAAATACGGAATTTCGCCATTAAGTCATTGGCATCCTTCAATGTATGTTCCGGAGATAAGAAAAACGGATCTGTGATAACACCATTCTCAGAACGCTTAACCTTGTCCACCTCTTCTGCCTGCGCCTCGATAGACATGTTCTTGTGAATGATACCGATACCTCCCTGACGTGCCATGGCAATCGCCATATTGTACTCAGTAACGGTGTCCATTCCTGCACTCATCATGGGAATGTTCAGTTTAATCTTCTTTGTAAGGTAAGTTGAAACGTCAACTTGATTCGGGATTACTTTGGAGTACGCCGGAACTAAAAGGACGTCGTCGAAAGTAATGCCTTCACCAATGATAGTACCCATTGCTTTTCCTCCCTTGTCTTATTGTGTCTTTGGTTTGTAGATTAGTGTAGCAAAAAACTAAAAGTGTGTCAATCTAGTAAATTAATCTAAAAATACTTTGCTCGGAGCAGTGTTTCTCATGGTTTTTGCCAATATTTCATCTGGCTCGATAATTACTTTGCAGGTTTCTGCGCCATCGCGGCAGACAATTGCAAAACGCTTATGTTCCGGATTTCCGGAGGAAAAATCCTGTACCTTCAGCTTCTGGTTGCTGTTGTAATAGTCCATTCTGTGTGAATTAAGGGGTGCCATAATATCACATTCTGTAATATTCAGGCTTTTTACTCTTTTTCGCTTGGACTTTGCCATGATCTTGTCAATGTCAAGTTCTCCGTTTACAAACAAGTACTCAAATTCCAGATCAGTTCCTGGAAAAATAAAAAGATAGGCACAGACTCCCAGTACAATTGCCGCGATCAGAAGCGGGGGCATAATAAACAGTCCTGCGAGTACCAGAAGCACGATCAGTGCAATGATACTGCCTTTTACCAGCCTGTCCTTTGCGGTCCGCTCTTTTTTTACAAGCAGCTCGGAATACAAATCGCTCATATTACAATTCTCCTTTGTTTTTTTTGCCAGCCGGCATGTTGTTCTAAGTATAACACACAAAAGTTTTCCTGTGAACATTGTTCCTGATAAAACACGGAATATTGCCAATACACAGTAACAGTAAAAAATGACTTTTATTGAATGCAAAAGGGCCAGCGTCTTTGACACCGACCCTTATGAGTTCTGAATTATACCTTCAAAAATCCTTTCATGGATTTTCCGTTCTGTTTTCCGCTGCCGGAAATTACATCATTCCCATACCCTGACCGCCAGCTGGCATTGCCGGAGTATCTTCTTTGATATTTGCAACAACAGACTCAGTTGTAAGCAGAGTAGAAGCAACACTTGTTGCGTTCTGAAGAGCACTTCTTGTAACCTTTGCAGGATCAAGGATTCCCTCGTCTACCATGTTTACATATTTCTCGTTCAGAGCATCAAAACCAACACCTGGCTCAGACTCTCTTACTTTGTTGATGATAACTGCACCTTCAAGACCTGCATTAGCAGCAATACGGAACAGCGGAGCTTCCAGTGCTTTCAGGATGATGTTTGCACCAGTCTTCTCATCTCCCTCAAGATCTGCCGCAAGTTTTGCAACCTCTTTGGAAGCGTGGATATATGCAGAACCGCCTCCTGCAATGATTCCTTCTTCAACAGCTGCTCTGGTAGCTGCAAGAGCATCTTCCATACGAAGTTTTGCTTCTTTCATCTCAGTCTCAGTAGCTGCACCAACACGAACCACTGCTACACCGCCTGCAAGTTTTGCAAGTCTTTCCTGAAGCTTCTCTCTGTCGAAATCAGATTTTGTCTCCTCAATCTGAGCACGGATCTGGGCAACACGATTGGCAATTGCTTCTTTATCTCCCATACCATCGACAATAACAGTATTCTCTTTTGCAACTTTAACAGATTTTGCACGTCCTAACTGAGCCATTGTAGCATCTTTCAGTTCAAGACCTACCTCGTCAGAAATTACAGTACCACCTGTCAGAATTGCGATATCCTGAAGCATTTCTTTTCTTCTGTCACCATAGCCAGGAGCTTTTACAGCTACTACCTGGAAGGTTCCTCTTAATTTGTTTACGATCAGAGTGGTAAGAGCCTCACCCTCAACATCTTCAGCGATGATAAGAAGTTTTGCTCCAGCCTGTACGATCTGCTCCAGCAGCGGAAGAACTTCCTGAATGTTGGAGATTTTCTTGTCTGTGATCAGAATATATGGATCCTCAAGGTTTGCTTCCATCTTCTCCATATCAGTGGACATGTATGCGGAAATATATCCACGGTCAAACTGCATACCTTCTACAAGGTCAAGCTCTGTGTGCATGGTCTTGGACTCTTCTACAGTAATAACACCGTCGTTGGAAACTTTTTCCATTGCATTTGCAACAAGCTCTCCGACTTCTTTATCTCCGGCGGAAATAGATGCAACGTTTGCGATCTGTTTCTTTCCGCTTACTTTCTGGCTCATGTTCTTAATTGCTTCTACAGCAGCATCTGTAGCTTTCTTCATACCGCGTCTCATAACGATCGGGTTAGCACCTGCTGCCAGATTCTTCATTCCTTCATGAACCATTGCCTGGGCAAGTACAGTAGCAGTTGTAGTACCATCACCAGCTACATCGTTTGTCTTGGATGCAACTTCCTTGATCAGCTGAGCTCCCATGTTCTCGAAAGCATCCTCAAGCTCGATCTCTTTTGCGATTGTAACACCATCGTTTGTGATAAGCGGAGCACCGAACTGTTTATCAAGTACTACGTTTCTTCCTTTCGGACCAAGTGTTACTCTTACGGTATCAGCAAGTTTATTTACACCAGCCTCTAATGCTGTTCTGGCTTCTGCGCCATATTTAATCTCTTTTGCCATAATGAATCATCCTCCTGATTTCAAGTTATTTATAAGGTTATGTCTTATTTCACAATTGCAAGAATATCGCTCTGTTTTACGATGATATACTCTTCACCGTCAAGCTTAACCTCTGTTCCTGAATATTTGGAATAGATAACCTTGTCGCCTACAGTAACTTCCATTTTCACTTCTTTCCCGTCAACGACTCCGCCAGGTCCTACAGCGATTACCTCTGCCTGCTGTGGTTTCTCCTGTGCCTGTCCCGGAAGAACGATACCGGATTTTGTTGTCTCTTCTGCTTCTAACTGTTTTAATACAACTCTGTCGCCTAATGGAACTAATTTCATGATCTATGTCCTCCTTTAGAATTGTTTTCCTTTTTCTTACTAGCACTCATTATTGCTGAGTGCTAATCACTGTTCATTATATTATTGAATTATCGTTATTTGTGCAACTCTTTTCATAGTTACATTTTCAAGTATATTCTGTTTTATTCTCTTTTATGCTCTTTTTTTCTCTTGTTTTCTCACTTTAAAAATTTTCTGATTTTTTTGTTTCGCCGCTTTTGAAGCCTGACCGTTAAAACTTTTTGGTGTAATAGTGAATTCCAATGAATTTTCCTGTTACACACAAAAAAAGAACTGCCCTCCAGAGCGTGTTTGAAAAATCATTCCCGCAATCTGCATTTCACAATTTGCAGAAAGCCTTTTTCAAACACGTTCGAAAGAAAACAGTTCTTCTGTACACTTGTTTATTATTTATTGAATTCACTCAGGCCTTTTTATTTCTCTGGGCCTTAATCTCTTCTAATTCATCAAAGATCACTTCATTGAGAACCTTGATATAGGTTCCCTTCATACCGGATGACCGGGACTCAATAACGCCCGCGCTCTCGAACTTGCGGAGTGCATTTACGATTACTGATCTGGTAATACCTACTCTGTCTGCAATCTTGCTGGCAACAAGAATTCCCTCATCTCCGTCAAGCTCATCAAAAATATGGATGATAGCTTCCAGTTCAGAGAAAGAAAGTGTGTTAAAAGCAGATTTCACAACCTGTTTCTTTCGGTCTTCCTCAGCATTCTCTTCATGTACAGCTCGCATCATCTCAAGACCTACAACTGTGGTGCCGTATTCACTGACAATAATATCCTCAATATCGTATGGACGATCCTTGCGGTACATAAACACCGTTCCAAGACGTTCTCCTGCAATATCAATAGGATTGATGATTCCCTGATAGCTGCTGGAAACATGCTCAAAGCCAAGTGTCTGGAGATTCACGTTCTCTTTGGTGGATAATACTCCTAAAAAGCGCTCATTCAGCAGAGGGTCAACATGACCGCCCACCTCATCAGCTATCAGTTCCCGGATTTCCTCAACTCCCGGGCAAAAACTTACACCAAGCACCTTGCCTTTCTTGCTGAGAACCAGGATATTAGAACTTAAAGTATCCATCAGAACCTGGCAGATATCATTAAAAACCACCTTGCTGGAACTGCTGTTATGGAGAAGTTTATTGATTTTTCTTGTTTTATCAAGTAACTGAACGCTCATTTTGTCCTCCCTTCGCTTTTGTTACATGAGAGCCTGTTAAAAAAATCATTCCCGCAATCTGTACGCTCCACTTTGCAGAAAGCCTTTTCAGACATGCTCTGGCTTTAACTGTTATTCTAATACTACACGTTTTTCAAACTATTTACAAGCTATTTTTTACTATTTTTCAATTTTGTTTAGCTTTTCTGAAAATATCACGTTTTTGAAACTATTCATCAAACAATGGAAGTAATAGAGCTTTTATTTAAAAAATCCCCTGCAAAACATAATACAGCTGCCTTGCAGGGGATTTTCCCCGGAAATTCCTTAATTTGTTACTGCTCGCACCCTTCACAGCAACCTTAATTTTCTTTTTCATCCTTCGGCCTGGCTTCTACATAGCCACAGGTCTCCTGGCTGCACACCAGTTTATTTCCTTTTTCCACCATGTAGCTTCCGCACACCGGACATTTCTTATCCGACGGCTTCTGCCATGACATAAAGTCACATTCCGGATTATCTTCACAGCCGTAATACTTACGGCCTTTCTTCGTCTTCTTAAGCACCACTTCCTTACCACACTTCGGGCAGGCTACACCAATCTTTTCATAGTAAGGCTTGGTATTGCGGCATTCCGGAAATCCCGGGCATGCAAGGAAACGTCCGTGAGGACCATATTTAATCACCATATGACGACCACAGTTATCACAGATCACATCGGTCTCTTCATCATGGATGTCTACTTTCTCCAGCTCTTCCTGGGCAGCATCCACATCATGTTTCAGATCCGGATAGAAGTTCCGGACTACTGTCTTCCACTGTACAGTACCATTCTCCACACAGTCCAGAAGTCCCTCCATGGTAGCCGTGAAATTCACGTCCACAATGCTTGGGAACGCCTGTTTCATAATACTGTTTACCACCTCGCCCAACTCTGTCACATAAAGGTTACGCTGCTCCTTTGAAACATAACGGCGGCTGATAATGGTGGTGATGGTCGGTGCATAAGTACTCGGACGGCCGATTCCAAGTTCCTCCATGGTCTTTACCAGGGAAGCCTCTGTATAATGTGCCGGCGGCTGGGTAAAATGCTGTTCCGGCTTTAACTCTTTCAGCTTCAGCTTCATGCCTTTACTCAGGCTCTGGCTTAACACATTTCCCTTCTTCATATCCTCTTCCTGCATATATACCGAAAGGAAGCCGTCAAATGCCACCTTGGAAGCGGACACAGTGAACGTATAATCTCCACCAGCCACTTTTACAGAGGTAGTCTCATACTTTGCAGGAGCCATACGGCTGGCCGCAAACCGCTTCCAGATCAGCTGATACAATCGGAACTGATCTCGTGTAAGGGATTCTTTTATCTGTACAGGTGTACGGCTGATATCAGTTGGGCGGATAGCCTCATGAGCATCCTGGATCTTCTGTCCCTTCTTCACTGTCTTGGCAGTTTCTGACACATATTCTTCTCCATACTGGCTGCTGATGTAGCTTCTTGCTGCCGCATCTGCCTCGTCAGAAATACGTACAGAATCAGTACGAAGGTATGTGATCACACCTACAGTACCGTTGCCCTTGATGTCAACACCCTCATAAAGCTGCTGTGCCAGACGCATAGTCTTCTGGGTGGAAAAATTCAGTGTTTTGGATGCCTCCTGCTGCAGGGTACTGGTAGTAAAAGGAAGCGGAGCATTCTTGATTCTCTCGCCTTTTTTCACCTCAGAGATCTCAAATTCTTCGTTCTCAAGAACCTTAAGAATCTCATCCATCTCAGCTTTATTGTGGATATCCATCTTCTTGTCTGTTCCGTAGAATTTAGCCTCCAGAGGCTTTTTCTCGCCATCCACAAGGAATTCACCATTCAGGCTCCAGTATTCTTCCGGGATAAAAGAATTAATCTCCTCCTCCCTGTCACAAATGATGCGAAGTGCAACAGACTGCACACGGCCAGCACTTAAGCCTCTCTTTACTTTCGCCCAGAGAAGCGGACTGATGGTATAACCCACCATACGGTCCAGCATTCTTCTCGCCTGCTGTGCATCTACAAGATTCATATTCAGACCTCGTGCATGCTTCAGGGAATCCTTTACAGCAGTCTTTGTGATCTCGTTGAAAGTGATTCGGTGCATTTTATCCGGATCTTCTTTCAGAGCCTGCATCAAGTGCCAGGAAATTGCTTCTCCTTCACGGTCAGGGTCAGTGGCAAGATAAATCTTATCAGCTTTTTTGGCTGCCTTGCGAAGTTTGGCAAGCAATTCCCCCTTACCGCGGATGGTTATATATTTCGGCTCGAAATCATTCTCCACATCTATTCCAAACTGACTCTTGGGAAAATCACGGACATGTCCATTAGATGCCTCTACCTCATAATTTGCCCCAAGAAATTTCTTTATTGTCTTTACTTTTGCAGGTGACTCAACTATCACCAGATATTTAGCCATACTACCTCTCCTACTTTGTATTCAGTCTACATACACTACAAATTATCCCCCTGATATTCTGTAGTATTGTCTGCCTGTCTCTCCCACAAGCCCCATTAGCTGAAGTTCTGTCAGAAGAGCACAGACTTTTGATGCTGAAAAACCGGTTTTCCGTATTAAATTATCCAGATTTTCAGGTCGTAAATCGAGACCACTATACACCAAATCCAAATCCGGTGCAAGCCCCAACTTCTTTTTTTCCACATTTTGAGGTCTGTTTTTTGCCTCGATTCCCCATTCCATAAGCATGATTTCCGGGCTGTAAGCGATTCCTGCACCATCGAAGATCAGTTTGTTGCAGCCTCTGCTCAGTTCCTCTGTCACAGCTCCCGGAAGGGCATAAACACTGTGTCCATGTTCCAGGGCAAAGTTTGCAGTGATCAAAGAACCACTCTGTTCCTTGGCTTCTACCACAAGAACAGCATCGGAAAGTCCGCTGATGATCCGGTTTCTTGCCGGGAACGCCCAGTTCACAGGCGGAGAGCCCGGGGGAAGCTCGCTGATGATCCCACCGCCTTTTTCCAGAATCCGCTGATAAAGCCATCTGTTAGAATTGGGATAACACACGTCCACTCCGCTTCCCAGTACTGCAAAAGTAGGAGTGTCCGTATCCAGTGCACCTTTATGCCCCTCTGCATCAATCCCTCTTGCCATTCCACTGATGATCTGCACACCGTAGCTTGCCATGGTTCTTGCATATTTAAATGCCTGACATCTGCCATAAGGACTGCACATGCGAGCACCTACCACTGCTGCAGCAGGCTTCTTCGGATCTGGCAGGTTTCCGATGTAGTACAGTTTTTTGGGCATTCCGGAAAGTTTTCTCAAACGATCTGGAAAATTGGAATCCTCTATAGTTAAACATTTGATTTTCTGCATTGCTTCCATACTAAAATACCTCCCTGTGTGCGGTTTTATGAATAAATTCATTCAGCTTCTGTACTTCTTATCAAATGCTTTGTAAGTAAGGGCTTCTGCAACATGTCTTGTGTGTATCAGTTCCTCCCCTTCCATATCCGCAATCGTGCGTGAAACCTTCAAAATCCGGTGATAGGATCTTGCACTAAGTTCCATAAGCTCAAAAGCATTTTTTGCCACCTGAAGAGCATTTTCTGTCAGCACACAGTATTTCCGGATCTGCTTCCCGGACAGTTCACCGTTAAAACAGATTTTCTCATTCTGGTAGCGTTTCTGCTGTATTTTTCTGGCTTTTTCCACTCTTTTCCGGATAAGGGCAGAACTTTCTCCCGGTTTTTCTTCTGAGATCTGGGAAAAATTAACAGGCGGCACATCCGCACATAGATCGATCCGCTCCAGAAGGGGCTGGCTCAGCTTATGAAGATAATGACTCACCTCGCCAGGTGTGCACCTGCATTTGTTCATATCCGGATAATAGCCGCAGGGACAGGGGTTCATGGCTGCTACCAGAATAAATCCCGCCGGAAACACGTACGTTCCACTTGCCCTTGACAGCTGGATCTGCTTGTCCTCCAGGGGCTGTCGCAGCACTTCCAGGCTGCCTCTTGCAAATTCCGGCATTTCATCCAGAAACAGAACGCCTCTGTGAGCCAGGGTCACTTCACCGGGACCCGGGATCCTTCCGCCTCCAGCCAGAGCTGCAGACGAACTGGTATGATGCGGACTTCGAAAGGGTCTTGCCTTAATTAATGGTCTCTTTGGACTTAAAAGTCCGGCAATGCTGTAGATTTTTGTAAGCTCCAGGCTTTCCTCAAAAGTAAGAGAGGGCATAATCGTAGGTATTCTTTTGGCAAGCATGGTCTTCCCAGTGCCCGGAGGGCCGATAAACAGGATGTTGTGAAATCCGCTGACTGCAATCTCAGCAGCTCTTCTGGCACTCTCCTGACCACAGATTTCCCCGAAATCCACCAGACTCTCTTCTACCTGGTTCTCTTCTGAATTTACCTCTGAAAACTGATTTTCTTTTCCAAATGCATCCGGATCTGAGACAAGCTTCAAAACTTCTTTTATATTTTGAACTCCGACCACTTTCATATCCTTCACCAGAGCTCCTTCTGCCAGGTTTTCAAACGGAATGATACAGTACCGGCATCCCAGTTCCCTTGCCCGGATCACTCTTGGCAGCACTCCGGATACACTTCTTACCTCCCCATTCAGACTGAGTTCACCAACCACCATTACATTCCGAAGAAGCTGTGGTTCTATAAATCCCGATGCTGCCAGCACCGCTGCTGCCACAGGCAGGTCAAAGCCGGCCCCCTCTTTTCGCAGATCAGCAGGTGCCAGATTCACAGTCACCTTCTTAGGCGGCAGACTGATCCCATTATTTTTTAACGCTGTGCGCACTCTGTCCTGTGCTTCTTTCACCTGGGTGCTTGGAAATCCAACCATAGTAAAACAAGGCAGACCGCTGCTTACATCAGCTTCCACCTGAACCGGGCAGACTTCCATTCCTGAAATCGCCGCTGATAAAACACTTGCAAACAATCTTATCCCTTTCTGCAGATACAGTTCTTCCCCATATGCGAACCTGCTCTGCCATTTCAATGTGTCTCTGGAATAAAAAAGAATAAAAGTAAAAAAGATATGATTAAAAGATATACAAAATTCATTATAGCCCATTTTGCTCTGAATTGCAATAGTGCATTTCGTTCTGATTTATACTTTCTGAAAGGATTCGGGGCCAGACGTTTTTCGTTGTTCGTTACATTTGGTCCCTGCAGACTCTACAGAAGAAAAAGAGGTGAACCTATGAAATTTCAGAGAATTCAAGACCTTCGGACAGACGCTGATCTGTCCCAGAAGCAGATCAGTGATATCCTTCACATCAGCCAGCGTTCCTACTCCCACTACGAAACTGGCTCCAGGAACATTCCAATCGAAATGCTGATCCGCCTTGCAAATTATTATGAAACCAGCATTGACTATCTGGTTGGCCGTACTGATAATAAAAAAATGCCGTAATTGTAAAGGTACTCAGCAGGTACAAAATGAGGGGGATGCGATTTCCCCCTCATTTTGTATACCATAAATAAAGTTATTACCATTCACGCGTAACATTCCGTAAAGTTTTTTTCATATATCAGTTACTTTCCTTCACTTCGAAGCTTCCCTTCCGTATCTGCAATTTTCTGAATATTTGCGACTTCATATTCATTAAATACAGAAGTATCTGCATCAAAGGTCTCCGGCTCCACAGTTCCCTTATACCAGGATTTACTGTTAAAATAATCCGCAATTCTCTGTGTCACAAATTTCCTGCCATGTCGGGCATAAATCTCATTTTTCGCCAGTTCCAGCTGATCAGATGAATAGCCTGACAAATCCTCATCTGTAAGGTATCGGCTGTTACTGTCCGGGAATATGTAATCCCTGGAAGAGAGATCCGTTTTATCTGTATTATCAGCCGGAGTCACTGAAGGTGCCTGTGTCACAGAAGCGGCTTTCTCCCTTGTAAGAACCCCATCTACCTTTGGTGTCACCCCGGCACCCTCTGCAGGGGAAGCTGTATTAAGACGCAGATAAAGTTTGCCCTGATCAAAGGTCATATTTCCACGCACCTGGTTTCCCCAGGAATCTGTAAAGGAAAGCTTTGCTGCATTTCCAGCCACTTTTGCAGTGTCCGAAGCTTCCGAAACCTTTGTGCCGGCATTGTCACCAGCCTGAGAAAAAGTAAAAGTAACAGACTTCAGGGTAAGGTCGTCTATCGACAGTGTCACCAGTCCATCCTTGCTGTACCAGGTTCCCATATAATCATTAGCCATGAACGCCGGTGCCCTGGTAATCACTGGAGTCGGTGTCACTGTGGCTGTAGGCTCCGGTGTGGGCGTAGCTGTAGCCGCTGGAGTCGGTGTCACTGTGGGCACCCTTTCCAGAGCCTCAATGGCAGCCTTCTTCTGCTGCTCCTTCTGAATCTTTTTCTTATGTTCGGCAAACAGAAGCCCCGCTGCTCCAATCATGATAAATATGGCGATCAGAGCAAACAGCGTTGCTTTTAGTACATCTTTGTTGTGCTTTTTCACAGGCAGTCACCTCCTGTTTATTCCTGTCCGTTCCAGCAATAAGTGCAAAGCTTGCACGGTTCAATATCAATTGACTTCTTCAGATCATCCAGACGATGATATTTCAGGGATGTAAAATTCAGTTCCTTGCGGATTTCTTCCAGCATTTCTTTGTAGTTTGTAGAATCCGGATTTGCATAATCCTGCAAAATCCTGTCTGATACATTGTCCCCTTCACGTTTCGCAATGATCCTTCTTGTGATCAGATCCATCTCTGACTTGGAGCGTGAGAAATTCAGGTACTTACATCCATATAAAAGCGGCGGGCAGGCAGGTCTGATATGAACCTCCTTAGCACCATTGTTATAGAGGAATTCGGTTGTCTCACGAAGCTGGGTACCTCTTACGATAGAGTCGTCGATCATAAGGAGGCTTTTATCTTTGATCAGTTTATGTACTGGGATCAGCTTCATTCTGGCGATAAGATTTCGCTGGCTCTGCTGGGTCGGCATAAAAGATCTTGGCCATGTGGGCGTATATTTAATAAACGGACGGGCAAACGGCACACCAGAGCGGTTAGCATAGCCGATGGCATGTGCAATACCGGAATCCGGTACTCCTGCAACCAGATCCGGATTCACTTCTCCGGCATCTCTTCCTGCCAGAATATCGCCGCATTTGTAACGCATTTCCTCTACATTTACCCCCTCATAAGTGGAGGTTGGATATCCATAATATACCCAGAGGAAAGAACAGATTCGCATCTTGTCTCCTGGTTTCTGCAGAACCTGAGCGCCCTCCGGAGTGATAAAATCAATCTCTCCTGGTCCCAGCTCTTTCAGGTCTTCATAGCCAAGATTAATGTAGGCATGACTTTCAAAAGAAGCACAACATGCATCTTCCTTTTTGCCGATTACAAGAGGAGTTCTTCCATAACGGTCGCGTGCTGCGTAAATGCCCTCCCCTGTCATGAGAAGAAGGGTCATAGAGCCCTCGATCATTTCCTGGGCATAGCGGATTCCCTCAACAATACTGTCCTTCTGATTGATCAGCGCTGCAGTTACCTCTGTAGGATTCACACTGCCACCGCTCATCTCCAGAAAATGGGTATGCCCGTCTTTGAAGCATTTCTCTACCAAAGCTTCTATATTATTGATCTTGCCTACTGTTGTAATTGCAAAATTTCCCAGATGGGAGCGCACCAGAAGAGGCTGCGGTTCATTGTCAGAAATACAGCCTATTCCAAGATTGCCTTCCATCTCTGCCACATCTTTGTCAAATTTGGTACGGAACGGTGAGTTCTCAATATTATGGATCACGCGGTTAAATCCACTGCTCCTGCTATAAACGGTCATTCCGCCCCTTCTTGTACCCAGATGGGAGTGATAATCAATTCCAAAAAAAAGATCCATTACACAATCAGACTTTGACGCAACACCAAAAATTCCACCCATTTTTCCTTAGTCTCCTTATTTTTTCTCCTTTATAACGCCTTTTCTGTAGGCATCCAAAAGCTGTTTCAGCTCCTGAATTCGTTCTTTCAGTGCCTTACCGTTATCCGTATCTCCCACAAGGGCACGCCTTGGATTATAGCGGACAGCCACACGGTTGGACACAATGTCCCTCTCTGTTTCCACTGCATCTTCCGCCGAAGTAAAAGGCTCATGGGCAGTCAGGCTCAGACCATAGGAACTGTAAACAAGAGTATATCCGGCAATACCGGTCACATTCCGGTATGCCTCACAAAAACCACCGTCAATTACGATCACCTTGCCATCACATTTCACCGGATTCTCTCCCTCCAGCTGATGAACAGGCACGTGACCATTGATAATATGCCCCTCATCCGGATCCAGCCCGAATTCTTCCAGCATACGATTTACTACCTCTTCTTTTTCCCAGAGGTGATAGTAGGCATTCTTTTTCTCTTTGTGTGTCTCTTTATCTGCGATAAAATAACGCTCGAAGGTAGTCATTTTATCTTTTCCATAAAGGGGAGAATTAGGCCCGGCCCAGATATACCACAGAATATCCTGGCTTGCTTTCTTCTCCTTCTCATCTACGGTAAAAAAAGCTTTTCTTACGTAGGCTTCCAGTTTATCATAAAGTGCCTTGCCTTTACAAGTCTCACCGTAAATCTCAACCTCTTTCAGAGTTCCATCTTCGTTCAGCGGAATACTTCCATGGAAAAGAAGGTTCCCGTTATAGGTCTTATAAAGGCCGCCTTTATCCAGAAGCAGCTGCATGTGGTTCTGAAGCTTCTCGCAGTTTCGAAATGCTGAGCTCAGGCGCTCCACTACTTCTTTTTCCCCATCTGTCAGCTCATAAGGATGTTCCCAGTCAATGGTTGGAAAATGGGTGTCCAGAAGATTATGCACACTTCCATCCGGCAGCTGCACAGTGCCCTTCTCCGGATCAATCCCCTCCAGAACGCATCGATTCTCCATATGAAAATCCGGATGTTCTTTCGCCAGTACCCCTTCCAGCTTAAACTGGATAATGGAAATGGCTTTGTGCATTTTCCTGCTCAGCTCTTTCTCAAGAGCATTGTAATTGGAAGGATTGCCATGTACTTCAAATACCTGGCAGGGATCATCCCCGTAAACCTCCATGGCAAAAGCAGCAAGAGGCATCATATTGATTCCATAACCATCCTCCAGAATATCCAGATTGCCGTAACGGATACTGTTACGGATCACTGTGGCCATACAGGCAGCCTGTCCTACAGCGGCGCCCATCCATACCACATCATGGTTTCCCCACTGAATATCCAGAGAATGATAATCCATCAGTCTGTCCATAATAAAATGAGGACCGGGACCTCTGTCATATATATCTCCAAGCACATGAAGGTGGTCTACAACCAGTCTCTGGATCAGTTCAGCAAGAGCGATAATGAAGTTCTCTGCCCTGCCGATATCTATAATGGTATCCACAATGGAATCGTAATAAGCCTCTTTATCCAGAACTTCTGCTTTCTCCGTGATCAGCTCTTCGATCACATATGCATAATCCGAAGGCAATGCCTTACGAACCTTGGATCTGGTATATTTGGAGGCAGTTGTCTTGCACACTTCAATAAGACGGTACAGGGTGATCTTGTACCAGTTCTGCATATCAGACTCTTTTTTCTTCACATAGGCAATTTTTTCCTTCGGGTAATACACGAGAGTTGCCAGGGAACGCTTGTCACTGTTGCTTAAGGTATGTCCAAATACATCATCTATCTTCTTTCGCACAGCTCCCGAACCGTTTCGAAGCACATGGGAAAAAGCTTCGTACTCTCCGTGGATATCGGAAAGAAAATGCTCGGTGCCTTTTGGAAGATTGAGAATGGACTGAAGGTTGATGATCTCTGTAGAAGCCTTCCCGATAGTGGGGTAGAGCTCCGCCAGACGTTGTAGGTAGCGCAGTTCTTCTGTTTTCATGGAACCTCCTAAATTCATATTACTCTTATTTAACCAGCGTTAGAAATCAAACAATGAAATCTGATTGGACTGTGGAATATCTCCAAATAATCCAAGTTTATCCATCAGATCAATTACGGTCTTGCTGACCTTGGTCCTGTCACGGAAATCATCCTTGGAAAGAAATCTTCCCTGTACAGCAGCATCCACTACAGCATCTGCCGCCTTATCTCCAAGACCTTCTATAGAATCAATGGACGGCATCAGTTTTCCTTCTATGATCTGGAAACGATGTGCCTTCGCCCGGTAAATATCAATGGGCATAAAATCATAACCTCTTGCATACATTTCCTGGACAATACGCATATCTTTCAGGGTATCCTGCTCTTTTTTGGATGCAGCGTCCCCTTTCTTGCGTATCTCTGCCATATAAAACTCCAGCTTTTCTTTTCCCATACACATCAGTTCATAGGAAAAAGCTGTGGCACGGATACTGAAATATGCACCGTAATAAGCCAGCGGCTGGAATACCTTGAACCAGGCGATTCTGTATGCCATCATAACGTAAGCTGCCGCATGGGCTTTCGGGAACATGTATTTGATTTTTTTGCAGGACCAGATGTACCAGTCCGGAACGCCGTGTTCTTTCATAGTGGTGATCCACTCATCCCGGAGACCTTTTCCTTTACGGACGCTCTCCATAATAGTAAAGGCAAGACCACTTTCCACACCCTGACCGATCAGGTAGATCATAATATCATCTCGGGTACAGATTGCCGTGGAAATAGTAGCTTTTCCCTCTTCGATCAGTGTCTGCGCATTTCCCAGCCATACATCCGTACCGTGGGAAAGTCCGGCAATACGGACCAGATCAGAAAAATATTTCGGCTTGGTATCCACAAGCATCTGCATGGCGAAATCAGTACCAAATTCTGGAATTCCCAGACAGCCAAGCTTGCAGCCGCCGATATCCTTCGGATCAATTCCAAGAGCTTCTGTACTGGCAAAAAGTGACATAACCGCCTTGTCATCAAGAGGAACCTCTCTTGCATTCAGGTCTGTCATATCCTCAAGGGTACGGATCATGGTGGGATCATCGTGTCCCAGAATATCCAGCTTCAGCAGGTTTCCATCAATGGAATGGTAGTCAAAATGGGTGGTGATAAATCCACTGCTGGAATCGTTCGCCGGGTACTGGACCGGGGTAAATTTCTCTATTTCCTCTCCCATTGGGAGTACAATAATTCCGCCAGGATGCTGTCCGGTGCTTCGCCGGATACCGGTACACCCCTGTACAATACGGTTGATCTCGCAGGAACGCTTGTGCTGCCCCCGCTCTTCAAAATAGTTCTTTACATATCCGAATGCGGTTTTATCCGCAAGGGTACCGATGGTTCCCGCCTTGAAGGTCTGACCTTTTCCGAATATAACCTCTGTATAATGATGGGCATTGGACTGATACTCTCCTGAGAAGTTCAGGTCAATATCAGGCTCCTTATCTCCTTTGAATCCAAGGAAGGTCTCAAAGGGAATGTCAAAGCCCTGTTTGGTCATCCTGGTGCCGCACTTTGGACAGATCCTGTCTGGCATATCGCATCCCGCCATACCGGAAAAGGCCTTGATCTCCGGAGAATCAAAGTCACTGTACTTACACTCCGGATTGGGGCACAGATAATGGGGAGGCAGAGGATTTACCTCTGTAATACCAGACATGGTAGCCGCCAGGGAAGAACCTACAGACCCTCGGGAGCCCACCAGATAACCATCTGCATTGGACTTCCACACCAGCTTCTGGGCAATAATATACATCACCGCATATCCATTGGAAATAATGGAATTCAGCTCTTTGTCCAGACGGTCTTCTACGATCTTGGGAAGCACTTCACCGTACATTTCATGGGCTTTCTGGAAGCACATATCCTTTAAGTCCTGGTCAGAATTCTCAATAACCGGCGGATATTTATCCGGATGGATCGGTGACATTTTCTCTATCATATCCGCAATTTTCACTGTATTTGTAATTACCACTTCCTCTGCCTTCTCGCTTCCCAGATAGGAAAACTCCTCCAGCATTTCCTCAGTAGTGCGAAGATAAAGAGGTGCCTGATTGTCGGCATCCTTGAAGCCGCTTCCAGCCATGATAATACGGCGATAGATTTCATCCTGGGGATCCATAAAATGAACGTCACAGGTAGCAACAACCAGCTTGTTAAACTGTTCACCAAGCTTTACAATCTTTTTGTTGATCTCAATCAGATCCTCTTTCGAATGAACCGTATCATTCTTTTCATCCTCCACCATAAACATATTGTTCCCAAGGGGCTGGATTTCCAGATAATCATAAAAGCTTACCAGCCTTGCGATTTCCTGCTCCGGTGCATTGCGCAAAAGAGCCTGGTAAAGCTCACCAGCCTCGCAGGCACTTCCAATAAGAAGTCCCTCCCGATGTGCCTCAAACACGCTCTTTGGCACACGAGGTCTGTGGTTAAAGTACTTGATATGGGACTGGCTTACCAGCTTGTACAGATTGATACGGCCGGTCTCATTCCGCATGAAAATAACGGCATGGTAAGTAGGCAGTTTCTTAATGGTGTCCGGGGAAACCTTTCCCTGCTCATTCAGCTTGTCTACATCCGTAATATCTCTTTCCCTGCACATTCCCACGAATTTCTCGAAAATACGTGCCGTACACTCTGCGTCATCAACTGCACGATGGTGATGATCTAGGGAAACGCCAACTGCCTTGGCAACGGTATCCAGCTTAAAACGGTTCAGCGCAGGCAGCAGGAATCGTGCCATACCTACCGTATCCACATAGGTGAAATCATTTGGGATGCCCATGCGGTTACAATTCTCTATAATAAAACTCATATCGAAATCTGCGTTGTGGGCTACCATTGTAGCTCCTTCACAAAATTTCAGGAATTCCGGTAAAATTTCTTCAATTGGACGGGCATTCATAACCATGCTGTCATTAATACTGGTCAGCTGCTCAATTCGAAATGGAATTGGAACCTGAGGATTGACAAATGTGGAAAAACGATCTGTGATCTTTCCATTTTCCACCAATACAGCACCAATTTCAATGATCTTACAGGTAAGGGGGGAAAATCCTGTGGTCTCAATGTCGAAAACCACGAATCTGCCGTCCAGGGACTGTTTTTTCGGGTTGGTGACCATACCCTTTAAGTCGTCTACCAGATAGGCCTCCATACCGTAAAGCACCTTAAAATCAGAATCCTTTGGCACGCAGCCTCCCCACGCATCAAAGCAATGGTTTGCCTCCGGGAAAGCCTGCACCACACCATGATCTGTGATGGCAATGGCAGGATGCCCCCACTCGTAGGCACGTTTTACCAGCGCTTTTGCCTCGGTTACACCATCCATATCGCTCATTTTCGTATGACAGTGAAGTTCCACACGCTTCTGAGGGCTGGTGTCCACTCTGGAGCTGCGGAAATCGGAGATTTTCTTAATTCCGGAGATGGAGCCTATGGTAAGCTCACCATCGAAACGGTCAATAGAAGTAACGCCTTTGATTTTCAGGAAGGCACCTTTTTTCACATGCTCTTTGATCTCCGGCACCTGCTCATTGCGCAGGAACATTTTTACTGTGATGGAATCTGTGAAGTCCGTAACTGGGAAAATCAGTATGGTCTTCTCATTTCGAATCTCTCTCGCTTCCACATCCATAACCTGACAGCGGATGATAACCTCTCCCATTTCCTGCACAATATTTTCCAATGGAATAGGCTCGTCCTCGAAATCCCTTCCATAAATAACGTCCGGATTTGGATCCTTGCGGAAGCCACCACGGAAATCGCCCCATTTGCCTTTCTTTTCGAATGGCTTTTTCTCGAAAGGCTTCTTTTCACTGGCTGCCTCTGGTTTCTTCTCCGACCTGGCAGCGGATGTCTTGCCGGCTGCGGCCTCTTTTCCTGTTTTTTCCTCAGCTGCAGGAGCTGGTGCTGCGCTCTCTTCTTCTGTGGAAAGTCTGGCATGCTTCAGCACATTAGCTACTTCCTGACGGATCTGGATAGCTGCATTTTTGCGGTACCTGCTCTCCTCCGTCTGCACATAATCCAGAGAAACTTTCAGGTCCATTCCGCAACGCTCGCAGAATACTTTGTGAAGATATTCAATAAGTATCTCACTTTTCTGTCTGGAAATCACAGAATCCGGAAGTGCCATATTCAGGCAGTCATCTTCTGGAAATGTGATCTGTGCCTGCTTGAACAGATTGTATTCCAGCATGTTGTAATTGCGAAGCTCCAGTTCCATGCTGGAGCGGTAGGTATCCAGGAAATTCTTTGGCGTGTACTGTCTGGACAGAT
Source organism: Ruminococcus sp. RTP21358st1_G6_RTP21358_211008 (assembly GCF_040908885.1). Taxonomy (NCBI): domain Bacteria; kingdom Bacillati; phylum Bacillota; class Clostridia; order Eubacteriales; family Oscillospiraceae; genus Ruminococcus; species Ruminococcus sp. RTP21358st1_G6_RTP21358_211008. The sequence goes on along the minus strand of NZ_JBDGDM010000035.1, from coordinate 23,853 downwards.
GGAACTTCTCGATTACCTTCACACTCACTTCAAGACCAGGAAAGCACTGTCTCTGAATCTGCTCTTCCAGGCTGAAAATATGCTTTTTATGGATCCAGCGGTCGCTTTTCAGGTAAACCCGGACACAGGTTTTGGCAGAGTTGCAGGCAACCTTGGTGACGATCACCTCTTCCAGAAGTTCACTTAATTCCTGTTTTAATTTTAAGTTTGGAAATACGTCAAAAAATTCTTTTTCCATTTATAGAATATACACCTTCTGTCATTTCTGTGTCTTATTGCTATCCCAGTTCATCAATTCTTCTCTCAAGGTATCCAGCAGCTGGTCTTCCGGCACTTTCTTCACAATCTCACCGCCTTTGATCAGAAGACCTACACCTACGCCGCCTGCAATTCCGATATCGGCTTCTTTCGCTTCTCCCGGGCCATTTACCACACAGCCCATAACAGCTACTTTAATGTCAAGAGGGATATCCTGCACCATAGTTTCTACTTTATTTGCAAGACCGATCAGATCGATCTGGGTGCGCCCGCAGGTTGGACAGGATACTACTTCCACGCCGCCCTTGCGAAGTCCAAGGGTTTTCAGGATACGTCTGGCAGATTTTACCTCTTCCAGAGGGGCGCCAGTCAGGGAAACGCGGATCGTGTCACCGATTCCCTGGTATAAAATAATGCCAAGCCCTATGGCAGATTTGATATTCCCGGAATAAAGGGTTCCTGCCTCTGTAATTCCCACATGGAGAGGATAACTGGTCTGTTCCGCAATCAGTTCGTGAGCCCTGGCGCACATCATAACATCAGAAGATTTGATGCTGATCACCAGATTGTCGTAGCCAAGCTCTTCGATAATGTGCACCTTGTCAAGGGCGCTTTCTACCAGACCTTCTGCGGTAACACCGTGATATTTCTCCACCAGTTCTTTCTCAAGGGAACCGCTGTTTACCCCAACACGGATGGGAATATTCCGCTCCTTCGCCACATCTACAACTGCCTTGATACGCTCTGTGCTTCCAATATTTCCGGGATTGATACGGATCTTGTCGGCACCGTTCTCCATGGCCGCAATCGCAAGACGATAATCAAAATGAATATCTGCTACCAGCGGAATGTGAATTTGTTTTTTGATCTCTTTCAGAGCCTTTGCCGCTTCCATGGTCGGCACTGCACAGCGGATAATGTCGCAGCCAGCAGCCTCCAGGGCAAGGATCTGCTCTACGGTTGCCTGCACATCCTCTGTTTTTGTATTGGTCATAGACTGGATCAGGATGGGATTTCCGCCTCCAATTTTCTTATTTCCTATCTGAATTACTTTGGTATGGTCTCTGTACATACGAAATTCCTCCATATATTATGAACATGATATTCTTTGATTACTGTTCACTGATAGCATTCTTTGCAGTTCACTTTTACACCGCAGGCGCTTATCAAACTTTTCTATGCAAAAAGGCACAAAAGGGATGTCTCTGACACCCCTGCTGTACAGTTATTTTCACAGCATTCTGCAAGTATTTTCAAACAGGCTCCAGAGCCTGTTTTCTTTGCAATTTAATGCTGGATTTCCAACAATTTATTCTTCAAGTCTTCTTCCATCTTGCGCATTTCCAGTTCTGCCTGGGCTCTCTTGGCGCGGCCCTCTTTCTGAATATTCATGACATCATCTAAAGTAGCGATCAGCTCCTGATTGGTCTGCTTCAGAGTCTCAATATCCACGATTCCGCGCTCAGATTCCCTGGCAGTCTCTGTGGATGCAAGGTGAAGTGCCTCCGCATTTTTCTTCAAAAGTTCATTTGTCAGGTCTGTTACCTGGCGCTGGGCCTGGGCTGCTTCTGTGGAATGGGCGATTCCAAGTGCCAGCACCATCTGGCTCTTCCAAAGTGGAATGGTATTTACAATGGTTGTCTGGATTTTTTCTACCATAAGGGTGTCATTGTTCTGCACCAGACGAATCTGCGGTGCTGTCTGCAGGGAAATGGTTCTGGTCAGTTCCAGATCATGCAGCTTCTTCTCGAAACGATTGCACTTGCTGTCCAGATCCTTGGCTTCCTGCGCATCCTCCGGAAGTCCGCTGACTGCTGCTTTTGCCTCCAGATCTTTTAATTTTCCCTCCCGTACTTCCTGCAGCTTCTGTTTTCCTGCAAGGATGTACATGGTCAGTTCTTTATAATAGTTCAGGTTCTGGGCATACATTTTTTCCAGAACTGCGGAATCCTTCATGAGACGCATCTGGTGATCTTGAAGGGAGGTAGTGATCTTCTGCACATTTACCTCAGCCTTGGCATAGCGGTTCTTCATATTTTCAATCTTGCTGCCCTGTTTCTTGAAAAAGCCAAGAAAGCCTTTCTCCTCCTCAGCAGCATCAAAATCGCGAAGCTCGCCTACCACCTGGGTGATCAGCTCTCCAACCTCACCCAGATCCTGTGTCCGTACATTTTCAAGAGCTGCATCGGAAAAATCAGCCATTTTCTTCTGGGTTCCGGCACCGTACTGGAGGATCTGGTTAGTATTCTCAATGTCAATTTTCTTAGCAAAGCTGTCTACCATCTGCTGTTCTTCCGGGGAGAGAACGGTCTGTTCCATTTCCTTTTTCACAGCTTCGGCTTCCGGCTCTGCTGCAATCTCTGCCTTTGGCTCTCCCAAATCCGGTTCTAATGTAAGTGTAGGTGCGTTATCTTCAAAACCTGTAAATTCGTTTCCCATAGCATCCTCCTTGTGTATAGGTCTGCCCATATTTATCAGCAGCCTTCAGTTTGGCATTTTCGTTATTTTTATAACACGCTCTAACCCCGCTGCAAATCTTATCTTTTCATATACTTAACATTCCGCACACTGCTAGAGCCTGTTTTTTTCAGCCTCTTTTCTCATACGGGTAAGCTCGTCCTCAGTCAGCCCTTCCTGTGCCAAAACTGTGTTCAGAACAGAAATATCACTGGATACATCCATAGCCGTGTCTTCAAATATGGAATCCAGAAGCTTCTCAAAAGCCACATTCAGCGTATCAATAGTCTCTTCGATTTCTTTCTTGGAAGAAGTAATATTCTCTCCCTGAACCGGCTGGCTGTCCATTTCTTCATATGCATTCAAAAGCTTCACGGTCATAGGAAGATAATAATCCATAAGGCGGTTCAAATCCGGAATAATCTCCGGATGAGCCTTGGCGCGTTCAAAAATCTTCGCTATGATCAGCTCCATACGGGAGATTTTTCTGGAAATCTCTTCTCCTGGAATGGCATCATTGCTGCGGTGGATTTTATCAAGAAAGTCATTTCCCTTGTCCAGAACCTGCCGGACTTCCGGGGAAAGTCTGATTCTTTCCGCAGCATCCCGTTCTGCTTCCACACACGCCCGGGCATCTGCCTGTTCATGCTGGTTAAATTTCTGCCTTTCTTTTTCCTCTGCCTGCTGACGAAGCGCTGCCTCCTGGCGTGCACGCTCTTCATCCTGCTGATGATTTCTTTCTTCCAGCCGCTTCTGAGTGCTTACATATTGGTCGTAAGTCTCATTACTTGTGATCAGGCAGGTTTCCTGTTTATCAACATGTCCCTGAAGGAACCAGCCTTTGCTTATCATACGTTTGATATCTTTTTTTACAAATTTCACCGGCTTGCCGACTGCCTGTGCCAGCTGCTGGAAATTGCAGTAGGTGTGAGTGCCAAGAGCCTTGATATACTTGTTTCGGCGGCTTAAACTGGTAAGACTGCTGCAGCCCTGGCCGAGAAGAATACCTCCGCCGACCGTAAATGCCGCCAGAACAGCCGAAATTCCAAGCATTACACTGCTGCTAAAGCCAGCTCCAATTCCCCCAACTACCATTGCAGCAATTCCAAATGTTCCAGTAAGAATCCCACCAAACACTGTCTTCAGAATTCCCCCGACCTTGATTCCATTCGTCGGTAAATACAACGCCAGATCCGAATTCTGGTGATTGGTATCCTGCCTGCCTGTACCATTTCTCTGGAAGTTTCCATTACACGAATCATTTCCTTTCGCACCGGCATATCCTTGATAACCAGTTCCATGACCATCCCCGGTACTCCGTTTTTTCTTCCCATCCTTCTGAAAATCCCAGGACCGTTTCTCTCTGTAATCATAAGAACTGCCGCTGCGGTAATTGGTATATTTCCCACTGCCCACAGTATTATTAAGCGCATCCCGAAGGGCATCACTTCCATTATCAATAGCCTTATTCAGCGCCTGATTAATACTCTGGCTCAGTTTCTGGTAATTTTTTTCATTTACTGCACTGTCAATGATGCTCTGGATCTTATCTCCAAGTTCATCAAATTCGTTATATCCCATCTTTTCCTCCGGATATTTTATTTCACAACGCTTGTTTTATCATTATACAAAAATCCCTCTCAAAAAACAAGACACCATAAAATATAAACACATTATACTTTTTGTAACCTTTTTCACAGGAAAATCACTTAAAAAATCTGCTTTTCCCATTGAATTTCACACGTAAAAGTTTTACAATAGTAAAAACATTGGGGATTCACAATAAGAATCTCCCCCCAAAAACCACGCTAGGAGGAAATTGTTATGGAAAAAAAGAACATTGACTGGGGCAACCTGGGCTTTGGTTATGTAAAAACAGACTACCGTTATGTATCCAATTATAAAGACGGCAAGTGGGATGAGGGAGGCCTTACCACAGATGATATGGTTACCATCAGTGAGTGTGCAGGTGTCCTTCAGTATGCACAGACTGTTTTTGAGGGTATGAAAGCATATACTACAGAAGACGGACATATCGTTACTTTCCGTCCTGACCTGAACGGTGAGCGTATGGAGCATTCCGCCGCAAGACTGGAAATGCCTGTATTCCCGAAAGACCGTTTTGTTGACGCAGTTGTTCAGACAATTAAAGCAAATGCAGCATATGTTCCGCCATATGGTTCTGGTGCTACTTTATATGTACGTCCGTACATGTTCGGAAGCGATGCTGTTATCGGTGTAAAACCTGCCAGCGAGTATCAGTTCCGTGTATTCACCACACCTGTCGGACCATACTTCAAAGGCGGCGCTAAGCCGATTACAATCCGTGTCAGCGACTTTGACCGTGCTGCACCAAATGGTACCGGTCATATCAAAGCTGGTCTTAACTACGCAATGAGCCTTCATGCGATCGTTGACGCTCATAAGAACGGATTCGATGAGAACATGTATCTTGATTCCAAAACTCGTACCAAGGTTGAGGAGACAGGCGGAGCAAACTTCTTATTCGTAACAAAAGACGGCAAGGTTGTTACTCCGAAGTCTGACAGTATCCTTCCATCCATCACACGTCGTTCTCTGATCTACGTTGCGAAAGAGTACCTTGGACTTGAGGCTGAGGAAAGAGAAGTATACTTCGACGAAGTGAAGGATTTCGCAGAGTGCGGTCTTTGCGGTACTGCTGCTGTTATCTCTCCTGTTGGAAAGATCGTGGACCACGGCAAAGAGATTTGCTTCCCAAGCGGCATGAACGAGATGGGACCGATCACCAAGAAGCTGTATGAAACCCTTACCGGAATCCAGATGGGACGCATCCAGGCTCCAGAGGGATGGCTGAAGGTTATTGAATAATTCCTTAAGCTTCCCATTTTTCGTATTTTTTCAAACACACTCTACACAGCATATAAAAAAGAATCCTGCTTGCAGGATTCTCTGCCTGCGGCGGGTCGCTTCAGCGACATCTACCTTTCCGCCGCAGTGCATTCCTGCCCGGTAGGGCTTTTTTTATGCAATAGGAGATTCCAACGGAATTTCCTATTGCATAAAAAAAATCAGTTCTGTCGTGATGGCAGAACTGATTTTTTTGAAAAACACATTATATTTTCCCGCTTATTTATTTCTTTCATATCTCACAAACTTATATTCCAGATCAAAATATGTCTGCTCTTCGCTCTCTGCTGCCACATGCCACTGTGGATCTTCATCCAGATTCGGAAAATAACTGTCTGCAATATAGGCGAAATCGATCTTGGTCACTTGAGCAGCATCGCAATAAGGAAGAAGCTGCTTATAGATAGTATCGCCGCCGATGCAGTATACATCTTCTGCCGGATACTTTTTCAGTTCTTCCATAAGCTCTTCAATAGAATGAACGATTATGGCATCTTTCACCTTGTAATTCTCATTTCTGGTAAGAACGATGTTTATGCGGTTTTTAAGAGGAAGCCCTCCTGGGAAACTCTCCAGGGTCTTTCTTCCCATAACACAAACCTTGCCAGTGGTCTCCTGACGAAACATTTTCATATCCGCCGGAATGCTTACAAGAAGCTTATTGTCTTTTCCAATTCCCCAGTTTTTGTCAGCAGCTACTATTATTTTCATTTCTTATAATCTCCTTTATACGAACTCCTAGAGCGTGTCTAAAAATCATTCCCGCAATCTGCACGCCCCGCTTTGCGGGAGATTTTGCCCAAATTCGGTTGCCGTAGCCCGCTACAGCAGCCTCACCATATCTGAAACGCATGCGGCATTGGAACCCTTTCTCATTTACTCCATGTTTAAATGGCAATCGGAATATTTTTAATCTGAGGCCAGGTCTGATAATTCTCCACGATCAGATCATCCGTGGTAAAATCATAGAAATTCTTCACATTCGGATTCAGTTTCACAGTCGGTGCCGGATAAGGTGTCCTGGAAATCAGCTCCTTGATAACCGGAACATGTCTGTCATAAATATGACAATCCGCGATCACATGTACCAGCTCACCGGCTTCCATGTCACAGCACTGTGCGATCATCATCAACAACAGGGAATACTGGCATACATTCCAGTTATTTGCAGCCAGGATATCCTGGGAGCGCTGGTTCAAAATGGCATTTAAAGTCAGCTTGTCCTTTCCAGGCTCCTTTGTTACATTGAAGGTCATAGAGTAAGCACATGGGTAAAGATTCATCTCATGAAGATCTTCATGCACATAAATATTGGTCATAATACGACGGCTGTATGGATTATTCTTCAGATCATAAAGAACACGGTCTACCTGATCCATCATGCCTTCTTTGTACTGATGCTTCACACCCAGCTGATAACCATACGCTTTTCCAATGGAGCCATTCTCGTCAGCCCAGCTATCCCAGATATGGCTGTGAAGGTCATGAATGTTGCTTGATTTCTTCTGCCAGATCCAGAGGATCTCATCCATAGCGCTCTTTAATGCGGTCTTGCGAAGGGTCAGCGCTGGAAATTCCTTTCTCAGATCATAACGGTTCACAACACCAAAACGTTTGATCGTATAAGCAGAAGTGCCATCCTCCCACACTGGCCGGACCTTCTCCCCTTCTGTACTGGTTCCGTTCTCAATTACGTCTTTACACATATCTATAAAAATATGATCAGCTAAACTCATACCTGTCTTTTTCCTCCTGGTCTCCATTGTGCGTTCTTTATAGCAACACGATACTTGGCTGCCAGAGTCTCTCCACACCAAGTATCTCGCTGCTTTTCATACTTCAACAATTTTAGCATAGATTCCTGTAAATAACAAGTTCTTTGCCCTCCTGTCTCCCTTCTGCTTGCTCTGGTTTTATTGTTTTTTCAAAGCCTTTTCAAATCACCTTTTTCTTTACAATCTTATTTTCCCGTGTTATAGTAAACCCCATGAAGAAAATTTTAATCCATTTACTGAAACCTCTTTCTTTTCTTCCTGCAATTCTGATGATGTATCTGATCTATTCATTTTCAGCCCAGACAGGGGAGGTGTCCGGAGCCCTAAGCTATGAAGTCAGCTACCAGATTGTGGAAACCAAGAATGAAGTTCTCAACGAAAACAAAACTTATGACGAGCTCGCCTATTCTGCCAGCTCCATCGAATTTTATGTGCGAAAAGCCGCTCACATGACAGAGTACTGTCTGCTTGCCATTGCCATTTCTTTCCCACTTTATGTTTACGGAGTAAGAGGTATCTGGCTGATCCTGCTGGCAGGCGCCATATGCGTAGGCTTCGCAGGCTTTGATGAATACCACCAGTCCTTTGTGGCAGACCGCGGACCTTCTGTACGTGATGTGGGAATCGACAGCATCGGAGTCACAGCGGGAATCCTGTTGGTGCAGGCATTCTGCTGGTCCACTCTACATAACCCAAGCGGGAAACGCAGGCGCAGGAAACGGCGCTAGAGCGTGTATTTCAACAAAAAACAGACTTCTGATTGATTATCACTCATTCAGAAGCCTGTTTATTTTTTTATATTTAGTATTGTATTCGTAATTTCGTGCTGTTATAATCATAAAACGCAAAAGTAATCGCCCGATCTGCAAACTAGTACATCGTTCTCGAAATAATTACACCACTCATTTTTCATACATATATTAACACTATCTAATATATCAATTTCTTTTCAAAAAACAATACTCTCTATTCTTCATCCTTTGTCGCATCCCCTAACTGGCTAACCAGATTAGCGCGGTCAGCGATAGACATTTTCTTATTCAAAGATGAAGTACTTTCCATTTTAGATTCAACTGTCCCTGAAGTTTCTATCTCAGAAACTTGTGCTTCACTTTCTGCATTCGGCTCCTTCTGCATCTTGCCAGCCTTTATGCTGCCGCGGATTCCATTGATCACGAAAGCAACGCCAAGCACAATAAAAATCACTCCCGCAACCATAAAGCCAGGACTGCTGCCTTCAGCACCATTTATTACATTCTGGCAAAGTGAAACACCCAGATAAGCCACATAAACCCCTGCCAGAATCATAACCAGGCAGGTTCTCATAGGCATAGCAGACTTCCCATTTCCGACTTCCTGCTTCTCATTTACATCAGTCTCTTCCAGATTCTTATTTTCCATATTCATCCCCCTTATGAAATAGCAAACTGACTCTCATACAAGTTCGCATAAAAGCCCTTCTTCGCCAGCAATTCCTCATGTCTGCCCTGCTCGATAATATTTCCGTCCTTCATGACCAGGATCAGATCTGCCTCCTGAATAGTGGAAAGACGATGTGCTACAATAAAGCTGGTTCTTCCTTCCATCAACTCTGCAAAAGCCTTCTGCACCTTCACCTCAGTACGGGTATCAATGGAAGAAGTGGCCTCATCCAGGATCAACATAGCCGGGTGCATCAGCATAACCCTTGCAATGCAAAGAAGCTGCTTCTGTCCCTGGGAAATATTTCCGCCTCCCTCTGAAATCACGGTATCATAGCCGTTTGGCATACGCTTGATAAAACTGTGGGCATGTGCATGCTTAGCTGCCTCCATAACCTCTTCCAAAGTCGCATCCGGCTTTCCATAGGCAATGTTCTCGCGGATGGTTCCTGCCTTCAGCCAGGTCTCCTGAAGCACCATACCAAAGTTTCGTCTCAGGCTGTCTCTTGTCAGCTCTCTTACCGGATAACCGCTTACCTTAATCTGTCCCTTATCTACATCATAGAATCTCATAAGAAGGTTGATCATAGTGGTCTTACCGCATCCGGTAGGTCCGACGATGGCGATCCTCTGTCCAGGTTTTACGTCAATGGAAATATCAGTAAGAAGCGGAACTTCTTTTCTGTAAGAAAAGGAAACACTCTCCACGCTTACACGGCCGTCTGCTTTCTCCAGCTCCCAAGCATCTGGCGCATCTGGCTCCTGTGCCGGTGTATCAATAAAGTCAAAGAGACGTTTTGCACATGCCAGCGCATTCTCCAGCTCTGTGATAACGCCGGAAATCTCATTAAACGGCTTGGTATACTGATTTGCATAGTTCAGGAAGCTGGTCAGCTGTCCCACAGTCATACCGCCCTTAATTACTGTAAATGCACCAAAAATTCCAACTGCTGTGTAAACAAGACCATTTACAAAGCGTGTGGACGGGTTTGTAATAGAGGAAAAGAAAATCGCTTTGATTCCGCAGACGCGAAGCTCTTCATTTACTTTTCCAAACCTTTCATTAGCTCTCTCCTCATAGGAAAAAGCCTGCACGATCTTCTGATTTCCAACAAGCTCTTCCACAATAGAAGTCATCTCCGCTCTCTTCTCGGACTGCTCCTGAAACATGCGGAAGGTTCTGCCTGCGATAAAGCTTGCCACGAACAGGGAAATCGGAGTGAGCAAAATAACGATCACTGTGATCTTCACACTGATGGAAAGCATAAATCCAATGGTTCCAAAGATGGTCAGCACACCGGTAAACAGCTGGGTAAAGCCCATAAGGAGACCATCTGAAAACTGACTGACATCAGAAACAATACGGCTTAAAATATCTCCTGGCTGATTGGCATCTATATAAGATACCGGCACCTCCTGAAGATGGGCAAACGCCTGGCTTCGCACATCCTGCACCACGCTGTAGGTAACCTGATTGGTAAGAAGGTTCATCACCCACTGGGAAACTGCATTTCCCACAACGATCACAGCCAGAGCTCCAAGTACCTTCAAAAGTCCGGCTGTATTTACATTTCCCGGACCTACGATATTATCTACACCATTACCAATCAGAATGGGTGTATACAGGGTAAATCCAACAGTGACAAGCGCTGTCAGAAGCATAATGATAATTTTTGCTTTGTAAGGGCTGATAAATTTCAGTACCCTCTTCATAGTCTCTTTATTCCTTCCCATCAGCGGTTCACCTCCTGTTCGGAAAGCTGTGACAGGCAGATTTCTCTGTAGACCTCACAGGATTCCATAAGCTCTTTGTGTGTTCCCACACCAGCCAGCTCACCATCATCCAGAACCAGGATCTTATCTGCCTGCTTGATGGAGGTTGCTCTCTGGGAAACGATAAACACAGTCATTCCCTTTGTCTGCTCATGAATGGCATGACGAAGAGCCGCATCTGTGGCAAAGTCAAGGGCAGAAGCACTGTCATCCATGATCAGGATCTCCGGATCTCCCACCAGTGCTCTTGCTATGGTAAGACGCTGGCGCTGTCCGCCGGAAAGATTGGCGCCGCCCTGACTTACCATGGTATTTAAGCCCTCCGGCTTACTTTTTACAAAACCACTTGCCTGCGCAATGGAAAGAGCCCGTTGGATTTCTTCTTCGGAAGCGTCCTCTTTGCCCCATTTCATATTGTCACGGATGGTTCCCTTAAACAGAACTGCCTGTTGTGGTACCATCCCCACCTTTTTACGAAGCTGTGAAAATGGATATTCTTTTACATTATTTCCATCAATTACCACATTACCGGAAGTTACGTCATAGAAGCGTGGGATCAGATTGACCAGAGTGGATTTACCACATCCGGTACCACCAATGATGCCGATGGTCTCACCTGGTTTTGCCGTAAAGGAAATATGGGAAAGCGCCGGCTCCTTGCTGCCTGCATAGGTAAAGCTCACATCTTCAAAGACAACTCTTGCAGCGCCTGCATTTTCTTTCTGAACACTATTGCCCTGATCCGTGAGAGACGGCTGTGTATCCAGCACCTCATTCAGACGCACACCGGAAGCCATAGCCTTTGTCACTGCCACGATCAGGTTTGCAAGAGCGATCAGTGCGATCAGGATCTGGTTCATATAGTTTACAAGGGCAACCACTTCCCCCTGTGTAAGAATACCCACAGACACTTCCTTGCTTCCATACCAGAGGATTCCGATAATGGCAAAGTTCATGATAACCGTAGTGGCAGGATTCAGAAGTGCGGAAATTTTTCCCGCTCTTACCTGCACCTTGGTGTAATCGTCGTTTACTTCTGAAAATTCTTTATATTCTTCCTGCTGTCTTCCAAAAGCCCTTACTACTCTGGCACCCACATGATTCTCTCTGGTGATCAGGGAAATCCTGTCCAGGAATGACTGAGCCTTTTTGTAAATTGGCACTGTTGTGCGCATAATTCCGTAAATTACAATGGAGATCACCGGAACCGCAATCAGGAAGATCAGGCCAATCTTCACATCAATGGTAAAGGACATGATCACTGCACCCACAACAATAAAAGGGGAACGAAGGAACAGACGCAGCACCATGTTCACACCAGTCTGTGCCTGATTCACATCATTGGTGATCCTTGTCACAAGGGTAGGAGTTCCAAGCATATCCAGTTCTCTGTAAGAAAGTCTGCTGATATGGGAAAAAAGCTCCTTGCGAAGGGCAGTGCTGAATCCCATGGCTGCCTTTGCAGAAAAATACTGTGCAGTCAGAGAACATGCAAGGCCGATCACTCCAAGCAGTACCATGATCACACACTGGTGCCAGATATAGACATTGTCCTGATTCTTAATGCCGATATCCATGATTCTGGCAACAACCAGAGGCACGATCAGCTCAAAGGTGGCCTCCAGCATTTTGAACAAAGGAGCCAGAAAACTTTCTTTCTCATAGCCCTTCAAAAATCTGATCAGTCTCTTCATCTTACTTCTTATTCTCCTGGATTCGTCCGTATAATCTGGTCATGGCGTTAATTCTGTGAATGATCTCATCCGTAAGCTGACCTCTTGTAAGACGCCATTTCCAGTTGTCTCCCAAAGTAGAAGGCGTATTCATTCTCGCTTCATTTCCAAGACAGAGATAATCCTGCAAAGGTACTACGCACACTTCTGCTACTGAGGACTGTGCCGCCCGGATAAGCCCCCATACACATTCATCTGTGTCCTTCTCCTCACAGGCTGTGTACTGGTTCACGTAGGCTCTGTTTGACTGGGTAAGGTTCCCAAGCCAGCCCTTCGTAGTCTCATTGTCGTGGGTTCCAGTGTATACAATGCAGTTTTTGTCATATCGGAAAGGAAGATATACGCTCTCGCCGCTTTCATCAAAGGCAAACTGAAGCACCTTCATACCCGGATATCCGGATTCTGCCAGAAGCTCCCTGACGCTGTCTGTAAGGAATCCCAGATCCTCTGCGATCACATCCAGATCCTTAATTTTCTCCTCCAGGACCTTGAACAGTTCTATTCCAGGACCTTTTTCCCACTTTCCATTCTCAGCGGTCTCATCTCCATAGGGAACTGACCAGTACTCGTCAAAACCGCGGAAATGATCGATCCGGACCTTGTCGTACAGCTTCATACAGTGAGTCATACGAAGGATCCACCAGTTATAACCTGTTTTCTTATGATATTCCCAATTATAAAGTGGATTTCCCCACAGCTGACCAGTTGCGGAAAAAGCGTCTGGAGGACATCCTGCCACTGCTGCCGGTGTAGCCTCCTCATCAAACTGGAACAGATCCGGGTTCGCCCATGCATCTGCGCCATCAAAAGCCACATAAATAGGAAGATCACCGATGATCTTAATACCTCTGTCATTTGCATATTTCTTCAGCCGGTTCCACTGGCGGTAGAACCAGAACTGCTGAAAGGCATAGAAGCTGATATCCTCCTTCAGCTCCTCTCTTGCCTTAGCAAGCGCCTCCGGCTTACGTGTCTTTAAGTCCTCCGGCCACTGATTCCAGGAAATTCCCTCCAGGCTGTCCTTTATTGCCATATAAAGACAATAATCTGCAAGCCAGAAGCCCTGCTCTTTCTCAAAGGCTTCCATCTCCTCACGGATCAGCTGAAGCTCCTTTTCTTTCCCATCCATCTGGTAAAAACGTCTGTAAGCCTTCCGAAGAAGGGAAAATCTGGAAAGATAAACCTTCTCATAGTCCACATAGCTTTTGCTGCCGCCCCAGTCACATTCTGCACATTCTGCTGCTGTGAGAAGGTCTCTCTGGATCAATTCCTCCAAATCAATGAAATAAGGATTTCCTGCAAATGTGGAAAAAGACTGGTAAGGGGAATCCCCGTATCCGGTAGGTCCAAGTGGCAGGATCTGCCAGTATTTCTGACCCGCTTCTGCAAGCTGATCTACAAAAGCGTAAGCTTCTTTAGAAAAACATCCGATTCCATAGTTGGAAGGGATACTGGATATAGGCAATAAAATACCGCTGGCTCTCATCATATGTTCCTCCTGTCTGGTTCAATAACCATTATCTGCTTATTATACCGCTATCATGCATAATCGGTCAACAGAATAAAACAGCTTCGCAAATTTTATCCTGCTTTCGTTGCTGCTCAAAAAAACAGGCACCCGGAAAAATTCCGAATGCCTGTCATTTTCTTCTGCATCACATTTAAGTAATACCAAAAGACTTATATTCTTTTGACTTGATTATTTCTTACTTGTATAACCGAAGAAGAAGTATCCAAGTGGTGTGTAGTACATGCCGTCAATGTCTGGATTGAGCATATATGGCTGTGTATAGAAGTAGATTGGAGCAAGTACGCTGTCCTGTCCAATGAGGATATCCTCAGCTTCGTGGAATGCTTTCATACGCTCTTCCGGATCAGAAGTAGCTTTTGCTGCATCGATAGCTGCATCATAGTCTGGGTTAGAGTACTGAGCGTCGTTGTTACCGCCGTCTGTGTACCACATATCCAGGAATGAGCAAGGATCGTTGTAGTCTGCGATCCAGCCGTTACGGGCGATCTGGAAGTTACCATCTTTTCTGTTCTGAAGGAATACGTTCCAATCCTGGTTGTTCAAGTTAACAGTTACACCAAGCTCTGTCTGCCACATGTTCTGAAGAGCCTCACCGATCTTCTTGTGGTTATCAGCTGTGTTGTACAGATACTCTACAGTCGGGAAGCCTTCGCCGTTCGGATAACCAGCGTCTGCAAGAAGCTGACGGGCCTCTTCGCAGTTAGCCTCATAATCCTCATCGGAAATGCTGTAGTAAGAACCGCCTACTGTACGGAAGTCATCACTACCAGCACCAGCTGCATCATTTACACCGTTCGGTACATATCCGTCAGCCGGAACCTCACCAGCCTGGGAAACGTTCTCTACGATGTAGTTACGGTCGATTACAAGTGAGAACGCTTTACGGATGTTAGGGTCAGAGAAAACTTCGTCCTCTGTGTTGAAGCATACATAGTAAGTTCCAAGATAGTCACCGATCTCAAGCTCGCCAGAAGCAAGGTAGGTCGGGATCTCGTCTACAGGAAGGTTCTCGATGAAATCAAGCTCTCCGTTGTTGTAACCTTTGAGCATTGCGTTGTTGTCATCAAGAAGTGTAAACTTGATAGTATCCGGTCCAAGATTCTCATAGTCATAGTAGTTCTCGTTTTTCTCCATGGAGATGTAAGCATTGTGAGACCACTCTGTCATTTTGTATGGTCCATTGCCAATGTATGTGCTTGGATCAAATGTCCAGTTGTCACTGCTCTCTACCATATCCTGACGAACCGGGAAGGTTGCCGGGAATGCCATGATTTCTTCGAAATACGGGCAGTCATAGGTAAGATCGATCTGAAGAGTCTGATCATCAACTGCTGTAATTCCAAGAGTGCTTGGATCCGCACTTCCGTCAGCAACTGCGTCATATCCTTTTACCATGTCGATCATGTAGCAGTAATCTGCTGCTGTCTCAGGATTTGCTAGACGCTGCCATGCATAAACGAAGTCACCAGCTGTTACCGCCTGTCCATCAGACCATTTGATGCCGTCACGAAGTTTAACAGTGTAAGTAACTGTGCCATCTTCGTTCTCGGTCTTTTCCCAGGACTCAGCCTGTCCAGGAGCTGTGACAGCATTTCCTTCACCATCATTTACCCATTTAGCCAGACCTTCGAACATATGGTTGCACATGATAGCTCCATCAACTGCGGAGTTCAGTGCAGGGTCAATTGTCTGTGGTTCAGATGCGATACAAAGATTCAGGTTGAATCCTTCGTCAGATGCTGTATCCTCGGCGAATACAGGAGTTGCTGCCATGCTTAATACCATAGCTGCAGTCAGTGCCATAGACATAAATTTTCTTCTCATTACATTTCCTCCTTTATGCTTTTTTGCGCCGCATGAGAGATGAGAATCGACGCTTGTATTCATCAGCTCTTCCGTGAAGAAGAACGAAATACCTAAACTTCCTTTATTTGTCCAGCAAATGGCAGGCTGCCCAGTGGCCCGGCTCATGCTCTCTGAACACAGGAGTTACCTGGCTGCACTTTTCAGTGGCATATGGACATCTGGTGTGGAAACGGCATCCGCTTGGCGGATTCATAGGACTTGGCACGTCTCCTTCCAGAATAATACGCTTTCTTGTCCGGCTCAGCTTTGGATCCGGAACCGGAACTGCGGAAAGCAGGGTCTGTGTATATGGATGGATCGGATGTCTGTTCAGCTCATAGCTCTCGCCCAACTCAACAAGAGAGCCAAGATACATAACACCGATTCTGTTGGAAATATGACGGACAACGGAAAGATCATGGGCAATGAACAGATAAGTCAGACCCATCTGCTCCTGCATGTCCTCCAGCATGTTTACCACCTGTGACTGGATAGAAACATCCAATGCGGAAATCGGCTCGTCACAGACGATGAACTCCGGTTTTACTGCAAGGGCGCGGGCAATACCAACACGCTGCTGCTGACCGCCGGAAAACTCATGTGGATAACGGTTTGCATGCTCTGTATTTAATCCAACCTGCGCCAGCAGCTCTTTGATCATGTCAGCGCGGTCTTTCTTACTCGCTGCAAGCTTGTGGATATCAATGGCCTCTCCAATGATCTCACCAACTGTCATTCGAGGATCCAGGGAAGCGGACGGATCCTGGAAAATGATCTGCATTTTTCTTCTGTAGGGAAGCATTTTGGCAGCTTTGGCTTTT
Source organism: Ruminococcus sp. RTP21358st1_G6_RTP21358_211008 (assembly GCF_040908885.1). Classification (NCBI taxonomy): domain Bacteria; kingdom Bacillati; phylum Bacillota; class Clostridia; order Eubacteriales; family Oscillospiraceae; genus Ruminococcus; species Ruminococcus sp. RTP21358st1_G6_RTP21358_211008. Next base: position 7,350 of record NZ_JBDGDM010000035.1, on the reverse strand, counting down.
CCAAGAGGTTTGCCGTCTTTAGCCAGAGGATTGTCGTAAATGGTTTCGCCATCATAAATAATCTTTCCTCCGGTTGGCTCATAAAGGCGAAGAATCGTTCTTCCCAGTGTGGTCTTTCCACATCCGGACTCTCCTACAAGACCGAGTGTTTCACCTTTTTTGATATAAAGGGAAACATCCTGTACAGCCTGTACCCCCGGACCTTTTATGCCATTTACCGGAAAATATTTTCGTAAATTCTCAATTTCAAGAAGCTTCTTTTCTTCTGCCATTTATTTCTCCTCCTTGTTCATAAGCTCCTGAACCCGAAGCCAGCAGGCGGAACGATGTTTCTCGCCCACTTCCACGTAAGGAGGCATTTTCTTCAGACAGATCTTCATGCAATGCTCACAACGTGGAGCAAACGGACATCCTTCCGGCGGATTCAGCATATCAACCGGGGTTCCCTCGATTGGGATCAGTCTTTCATAGCTCTCGGCATCAACACGGGGCATGGAACGAAGAAGACCCTTTGTATATGGATGTGCAGGCTCGTAGAAAATGTCATCTACAGGTCCCTGCTCCACAATTTTACCTGCATACATAACGGATACCTTGTCACAGATATCTGCCACAACACCAAGGTTGTGTGTGATGAAAATGATTCCCATTCCGGTCTTTTTCTGAAGATCCTTCATCAAGTCAAGGATCTGTGCCTGAATGGTAACATCAAGGGCTGTGGTCGGCTCATCTGCGATCAGAAGCTGCGGATGGCAGATCAGTCCCATAGCGATCATGACACGCTGTCGCATACCGCCGGAAAACTCGTGTGGATACTGCTTCATACGCTTCTCCACATTATTGATTCCAACCAGTTCCATCATTTCCATGGCACGTTTCTGGGCTTCTTCTTTGCTGATTTTCTTATCATGGGCACGAAGAGCTTCCACAAGCTGATTTCCGATGGTGTAAACCGGATTCAGACAGGTCATGGGATTCTGGAAAATCATAGCTACTTTGTTTCCGCGGAACGCAGTCATCTCTTCCTTGGAAAAAGAAAGGACATCCTTTCCCTCGAAGGTAATGGAGCCTCCGATAACTTTACCTGGGGACTGAAGAAGCCCCATAATAGAATATGCCTCCTGGCTCTTTCCAGAACCAGATTCTCCAACAACTCCCATAACTTCGCCATAATCAAGGTCATAGGAGATACCGCCAACGGCTTTTACCTCGCCGGCCGGGGTAAAGAAGGAGACTTTCAGGTCTTTTACTTCCAGCAATTTATTTTTCTGTTCAGACATTGTTCTCCTCCTCTCTTATTTCTTCAGCTTCGGATCAAGAGCATCGCGAAGTCCATCGCCAAACAGGTTGAATGCAAGGATCATAATGCTCAGGATCACGGAAGGTACGATCAGTCTGTAAGTATAAGTGTACATACCGCTAAGTGCGTCTGTTGCCATGGATCCAAGGCTTGGAAGAGGTGCAGAAACACCAACTCCAAGGTAGGATAAGAAGGATTCCAGGAAAATTGCAGACGGTATCTGCAGGCAGGTAGTAACAACGATCTGTCCGATACAGTTTGGAAGCAGATGACGGCGGATGATTCTGCCGCCAGATGCACCAAGTGCTCTTGCTGCGGTTACATATTCCTGCTGTTTCAGCTGAAGTACCTGGCCACGGATAATACGACTCATGGTAACCCAGTATAACAGACCAAATGCAATAAACATGGAGATCAGGTTCGGTCCAAGTACATTGACAAAGGATTTCATAGGACTGGTTCCTGATGAATTCACATAGTCAGTAAGGATTGGTTTCAGTGCAGTTGCGATCAAAAGGACAACCAGCATCTCCGGAACTGCATAAATAAGTTCAACAATACGCTGCATCACTGCGTCCACCTTGCCGCCACAGTAACCGGAAATAGCACCATAAAGGGCGCCGATCACCAGTACCAGGATAGCTGCGAATACGCCGACAGACATGGAAACACGGGCACCATACATAACACGGACCAGAATATCACGGCCATACATGTCAGTACCAAATACATGTGGGAATACTTTTTCCCCATTTGCCTTGCGCTCAAGCTCTGCCTGGGAATAACCGAAAATATGTTTCTTGATTCCAAGCTCCTTGCGGACGGAATCCTCATCTACACTCTGCTCCTCAGAAGAGTCTTCTGAAGGTTTTGCAGCTACTTTTGCTTTTGCACGGATAACTGCTTCATCTTTCTTTGTAAATTTCTCGCCCTTCTTCTCAGCTTCTGCTTTCGCCTGGGCGATCATTTCATCTACATCCACTACATCGGACTGGGTTCTGGAAGCGATCTCGTCGTTCACACGCTGGGTGTCCTCCAGTGTGTAGTGATAGGGATAAAGGTTCTCAGCACCTTTGTTAAACTCGTCATAACCATATGGGATCAGAAGCGGGCCCACAAAGGCAAATAAAAACAGGAATACGATCACACCAAGTGCAACCATAGCCACCACATTTTTCTTTAATCTTCTCCAGGCATCTTTCCAGTAGGAAACACTCTGGCGGTCCTGAATAAAATCATCCTTCTCCTGTCGGGACGCAGATGCAAAATCATCCGGACTTAAATCCTGAAGGAGGTTCTCAATATCCGGCTGAAGACTCACCGGACATTTCTTAATCTTCTTATCTTCTGCCACGATTATTCTCCTCCTTTCGCAAGGCTGATTCTCGGGTCAGCAACCTTATAAAGGAGGTCTACAACCAGGTTCATCAGAATAATAAATGCTGCCAGGAAAATGGTAGTTCCCATAATAACCGGATAATCACGGTTCTGGATGGACTGTACGAAGTAACGTCCAAGTCCTGGAATTGAGAATACACTCTCTACAACAAAACCACCACAAAGAGTAAAGGCCACCTGCGGTCCTAAGTATGTAATAACCGGAATCAGTGCATTTCTAAGAGCATGCTTGAAAATAATCTTTTTGTTCTTCAGACCTTTGGCGCGGGCTGTCTTAATGTACTCCTGGCTTAAGGAATCCAGCATGGCAGAACGTGTCTGACGTGCTGTATAGCACATTGGGTAAAAGCCCAGGGCAAAGCATGGCAGTACATAGGCGCGCCATCCCTGCGACGGATCAAAAATAGACGGAAACAGATTCAGTGCATTGTTTCCAGTCAGGGTTACCAGAAGAACAGATGCCACAACGAAGCTTGGCATGGAGATTCCAAGTGTACAGATCACACGAAGAATGCTGTCTGTCAGCTTGCCTCTCTTAAATGCGGCAAGACAGCCAAGAGGTACACCCACCAGAATCGCCCATGCAAGTGCAAGTGCACCTACCTTGGCAGATACCGGGAACATATCCACGATAATGTCAAGAACTGCACGGTTCTTCTGCATCTTAAGTGATACACCGAAGTCACCGTGAAGAATATTTTTCAGATACATAAACAACTGTACATAGACCGGCTTATCCAGTCCATATTTGGCATTCAGCGCAGCCAGTGTGGTCTCAGAAGGTGTTTTTTCACTGAGCCATGGGCTTCCAGGTACAGCATTCATCAGCAGGAAGGTAAGACAGGCTACCAGAAAGATAGTCAGAATCGCCATTCCAAGTCTTTTTGCAAAATACTTTCCCATTTTTCCTCCTTATTTTTTCCGGTCGAAAACATTTATTTCGGTTTCCTTTATGAGCGATGCCGTCAAAAACGCCACACCCATATCAGACTGATTTCTGACCAGAGTTCATTTTTATAATATATGAAAAAAATTATAGCATTTCAATTCGCTTTATTCAAGTAACATTTTAAACTTTAGAACGGTAACGGTGCAATTTTTTAAGCTTGTACTATTTTTCAGTGCTATTATGGTATATTTTTTGTGTATTTTATACAAAGACATTTGTTTGTTTCACAAGCGCAGATTGTTTATCATAACTCTACAGCATGTTTAAAAAAAACTTTTGAGCCTGTTTTAAAAATCATTCCTGTAATCTGTACAGGACCAATCTATTTTCCAATTCAAAAAAGAAGGATACCAGCTTGGCATCCTTCTCTCTCAATTCTTACCAGTTCCCCTTTTGCTTCATCCGGCTCCGTATCTTTGCCGCAGCTCATAAGAAAAGCCACACCCAGAAGAACCAGCAGCAGAATCCAGCCTTTTTTTCTCATATAGTTCTCCATTTCACACTGTATTTCTGTGAGTATGTGCAAAATAGAGCATATTATGCATAATGGACATGTTTTCTCAAAAACCCTTTTTCTTTATATAGAAGGCAATGTCATGATAAACCCGCTTCCGGTCTGTCTCATTCAGAATTTCGTGGCGCATTCCCGGATACAGCTTGCCTTTCACGTCTACATAACCGGCGCGCCGCATATCCTGCACTGCTTTTGCAAAATGACGCACGTTGATCATACAGGGATCATCAGAACCACTGACAAAAAGCACGGGCATTTTCGGTCTGGTGCAGTGCCAGTGCTTTACGTCGTAAGCACGCTTCATCAGCTCAAAAAGTGCCAGATAGCCATCATCTGTAAACGTAAAGCCACAAAGTTCAGAATCGGAGTATTCCTGAGCTGCTGCCTTATTGGCACAGATCCAGGAAGTACAGTTTTTGTCCTTGCGGAAGCGCATCACATTTCCGGCAAAGGAAAGGGTTTCGATAACTTTACTCTTGTGGGCTGGTCCAAACACAGCACTTTCCATATGGGCAATTGCTTCTCCAAGAGATCTTGCCCCATTTTTGCTTGGAGAACCACAAACGATCAGCATGTCCATGCAGTCATCATGATCTCTTGCAAAAGCGCGCACGGCCAGCGAACCCATACTATGCCCGAATAAGATCAATGGCAGATCCGGAAGCTGCTGGTGCATTTCCCGGTTCACCACCTCAATGTCCTTGAGGATCGCATCCGCGCCGCCGCCATACATATATCCCAGGTCATCCAGCGCCCGCACACTTTTCCCATGGCCACGGTGATCGTGGAGCACGCATACATAGCCTTTTTTAGCCATGTATTCCATAAAGGGAAGATAGCGCTCCTTGTATTCGCTCATCCCATGAACAAGCTGCAGGATTCCTTTGTACGGTGTCTCATCCGGAACCACTGCCAGAACGGAAATATCAAGTCCATCCGCCTCTGATTCTATATAAGCTTCATACTTTGCACCCATAGTTTTTCCGCCTTTCTTCTTTTTTATTATCTTAACATAAATACCCGGTATCCGTAAAGTTACTGGTTACTGTTCGCGACCTGACTAGTAACGTTCCGCGAGGTGTTTTTTGTGAACAAAGTTCACAGAAAACCCGAGAATTAAGTTTGCGCAGCAAACGCTACTTCTTGTGCTTGTCACAAGAAGGTTCGTTTTTCTGTGCATTGCGAAGCGCGTTACTGTGAACGGAGTGAACAGTAACACTCGGTAAATACTTTGACACTCTCCCAAGAGTATACTATAATAAAAAAGATGTCACACGGATTTATATGTTAAATTTTTACAGACGGTCAGTTTATGAAATTATAATAGCATAAACATCGCCAGAGCATGTTTGAAAAAGGATTTCTGCAATATATGCGTCACGATTTGTGGGAGATTTTATCCGATTGAGGGAGGCGTAGCGGGCTACAACCACTGAAAGAGGGCAAAATATACCGCAAAGTGGGGCGTGCAGATTGCGGGAATGATCTTTCAAACAGGCTCTAAACCTAACAAGGAGGAAACATGGAAGAAAAACAACTAAATATGCCAGATGAACACCCTGTTCCGAAGAAAAAAAGAAAAGGAAAGGCCGGACGCATTCTGCTTCTGCTTATTCTTATCCTTGTCGCCGGCGCAACCATTGGCTACTATTTCTACGAACGCAGCCAGCCAGCCAAAGAATTGGATAAATATCTTACCGGCATCCAGAGCCTTGATTTCGACACAATGGAAAGTATGCTCCAGAGCGCCGATCTTTCCGCTCTTGACAATGCAGATGTGCGAAACGCCACCTACGAAAGCTTCTTCAAATCCATCAATGCCAAAATGACCTGGAAGATCACAAAGACACGTTTCAGTTTTCAAGACGGCACTGCTGAAGTCACTGCGCGGATCCGCTATGTAGACGGATCTGATATCTACCGTGAAACTGTAACCGAATTCCTTCGTCAGATTGTTTCCAGCGCCTTTTCCGGCGAGAGTCTTACGGAACAGGAAACCCAGGACAAGCTTGCTTCTATTTTAATGGAAAAAGCCTCCAGCCTGGAAGACAAATTCAGTGAAACAGACATTGTTTATCCTATGATCAAAGTAAACGGCCAATGGAAGGTTACAGCTCTTGATGATGAAACAGTAAAGATCATGTCCGCCAATTTCAAAAGTGTAGAGGATGAGATCAGCCAGGCTCTGGCGGATTCCGACTCCACAGCAGAGGGAACCGATGGTCCAGCTGATTCTGTGGTCCAGACGCCTGCCACATCTGATGGAACCATTGATCTTTCCAACCAGCGTTTCTCTATCCACTATACCAGAAATGTAGTTTCCACAGACTTTGGCGGTGAGCCCTGCCTTCTCGTCTACTATGACTACACAAATAACGGAGAAAGTTCTTCCAGTGCTATGGTAGATGTAAATCTTACCGCTTATCAGAATGATGCGGCTCTTGAAGCAGCTATTCCGGCAAACAGTGATGAGGCTGTTGATGCATTTATGAAAGAAATCCAGCCAGGAGAAACAGTAAATGTATGTCAGGCTTTTTCCCTTAATGATATGAGCCCGGTTACCTTGCATGCTTCAGACGCATTTGGTCTGGATACTGGAATTACAGCAGCACAGACATTAAATCTCCAGTAAAAGAAGCAACCAGCACATCACCATATGGGAATCACAATGAAATCTTTTATACGCGAAAGTTCCGTTTAAGGCTTTCGCGTATTTTTATGTCTCTCTTTGCAGTTTCAGACAGTCCCCCTGTTTTTTGCTGCTAAAATTCCATCTTTTACCACATTTTATACAGGCTTTTTCGTATAATTTCCACGATAAAAAGAAACACTATAGTTACGAAAGGATGGTGACTTATGGAAAATAAATTTTTAAATTGTTTCTGTCTGACTCTTACAATAATCGGCGCTATCAACTGGGGACTGATCGGGTTCTTCAACTTTAACCTGGTAGCTCTCATCTTTGGCAGTATGAGCTGGATTTCCAGAATCATCTACGCACTGGTCGGACTTTCGGGTCTGTATCTGCTCAGTTTCTATGGAACGCTCTGCTCCAATGAAAATAATGCGTCATAAGTTAAAAAAAGCCAGGAAACTTAATTCCTGGCTTTTAAAGAGCGATAGACGGGGCTCGAACCCGCGGTCTCGACCTTGGCAAGGTCGCGCGTTACCAACTACGCCACTATCGCA
>NZ_JBDGDM010000034.1:0-47388 GCF_040908885.1 Ruminococcus sp. RTP21358st1_G6_RTP21358_211008 | reverse complement strand
CGTTGCGCCGGCGAGTGAGTAATACACATTGTCCAAATGCGTCCGCATTGAAGAACTTTTAATCAACTAAATAGCAAAACGCCCTTTCACGAAAACAATCCCATTTTGTGAAAGAGCGCCTAAGGCTCTAAAGCCTTGCTAAAACTTCCCGGGCCTTTTTCACCTCAGCCTCACTGGTGCGGAAAATCTCATACTCACTCAAAGAAGGCAGTCCCATACTCACGCCCTCTTTGCGGTACTTCATCTCACTGTCCAGCAAAACCTTGCCCGTCATATGATAATCTGTGATTCCGGTTTTCTCATAGATTGGAGCGATCACGTCTGCATTCACTCCTGCACCAGCCATAATGTGAATACGACCGGCACTCTTTTCCACCAGCTCTGCAAGCAGCGGCGATCCATCCACACAGTTATTCTTCTGTCCAGATGTGAGAATGGTATTAAAACCAAGAGAAATGACCTGCTCCAATGCCTCCATTGGATCCCTGCACACGTCAAAAGCCCTGTGCAAAGTTACAGACATCCCCTTCGCTTCCTCCATAAGCTGTGCCAGATGCTCCACATCCAGGGAGCCATCCGGTCTTAGCATACCGATTACAACTCCCTGGGCACCCAGCTCCCAGAATTTTCTCACTTCTGAACGAATAATATCAAATTCGTATTCAGTATAACAAAAATCACCAAATCTTGGACGGATCAGTGCATGGATCTTAATATCACTATACCTGCGGATCTCGCGGAAAAGACTCTCTGATGGAGTTGTTCCTCCAATCACCACATTTCCGCAAAGCTCGATCCTGTCTGCTCCGCCTTTCTCAGCGGCAAGTACAGATTCCACAGAATCTGCACAAACCTCCAAAGTAAATTTGCCCATATCCTCTTTTTCCTTTCACCCAGCCTGATACTATCACATTGCAGCTATTGCAATACTTTGCATTCTGATAATTTCACAAATTATTCCCATGCCCGCCGGTCTTGTCACTTTGTTGCTGTATTCCCGAGCTGCCGTTTCTTAATAGAGCGTTACACCAAGGGAATCCAGCATATCCTGCACCGACTGATCCGGGAATTCATCTGTGATGATCCCGTCCAGTTCATCAAGCTGTGTAAATTTATAAGATTCATTAAAATAAAATTTCTCCCGCTCCATCACGGCATATTTATGACGGCTGCTTTCAATTGCAGCCTTTTTGGTCAGTCCGTCCTCCACTCCAAGAGTCGTGACGGTGTGATCCATCATATCAATTCCGCAGCTTCCCATAAATGCCCGGTCAAAGCTATACTGCCGGATCACCTGGATTGCTGCGGAACCAAGGAATCCATTTACTGTAGGATACATGATTCCACCGGTTCCAATGGCTGTGATCTTGGGATTTTGCGCAAGCAGCTGTAAAATATCGATCATGTTGCTCACTACGGTAAGCTGCATTTTCGATTTCGCAAGAAGCTTGGCAAGCTCAATATTGGTTGTGGATATATCAAGAAAAATCGCTTCCCGCTCTTTGATCAGCGTCATAGCCTTGACCGCGATCACCATCTTCTTGTCCAGATGATAATTTCTTCTGTCGATAACATCTCTTTCCAGCGGGTAATCCTGGGAAAGAATCGCACCACCGTAAGTTCTTTTTAATTTGCCGGCATTCTCAAGAGTTTTCAGATCTTTACGGATGCAGTCCTCTGTGACCTGGAACATTTCGCTCAGCTCCCTGGTCCGGACTTTTCCCTGTTCCCGAAGGACTTTCTCGATGGCTATCTGCCGTTCCTCAATGAACATCCTTCTTCCTCCTGTTTTCTGCTGCCTTATTTATCAAAAGCCCATCTCCCGCTCTTTCAAGTGGTCAACATAACTTATATAGTACTATACATTTCATATAACAGACAGGCTTTTAGCTTTCCATTCTTTTGAATGGATACCAAATCTGCCTGTAAAATATTACTCTGCGCATTGACTGCAGGCAACAAAATGTCCCGGTTTTACCTCAACAAGCTTCGGCTGGCTCTTATGGCAGCTATCCTTGCAAACAGGACAACGGCTGCAGAACTTACACTCCTCGCCAAGATCAATGGGGTTCGGAAGTGTACCCTCCAGCATGATTCTCTGACGGTTCTTCTCAATATCCGGATCCGGGATCGGGATTGCAGAAAGAAGAGCCTTGGTATAAGGATGCATTGGGTTCTCGAAAAGCTCCTCACTGTCAGCAAGCTCAACAAGAGATCCCAGGTACATAACACCAATACGGTCACTGATATGCTTCACCATGGAAAGGTCGTGTGCAATAAACAGGTAAGTCAGCCCACGCTCTCTCTGAAGCTGCTCCAGAAGGTTGATAACCTGTGCCTGGATGGAAACGTCCAAAGCAGAAATGGGCTCATCGCATACGATAAAATCCGGATTTACTGCAAGTGCACGTGCAATACCAACACGCTGGCGCTGTCCACCGGAAAACTCATGAGGGAAACGATCTGCATGCTCTGCCTGAAGACCAACGGTTTCCAGAAGCTCAATTACCTTGGCATCACGTTCTTTTTTATTGGCAGCAAGACCGTGAGCATCAATTCCCTCTGCTACAATATCCAGAATTTTTCTTCGCGGGTTCAGGGATGCATATGGATCCTGGAAAATCATCTGCATTCTTCTGCAAAGTTCATGTCTCTGCTTTGTATCCAGATTCTTGTCAATTTTCGTTCCATCGAAGGTTACCGTACCATCTGTAGGATCATACAGATGGATAACAGTTCTTCCGAAGGTAGATTTACCACATCCAGACTCTCCAACCAGACCAAGAGTCTCTCCCTTATAAATCTGAAGGGAAATGTCATCAACTGCTTTCAGAATCTTTTTATTTCCAACATTAAAGTATTTCTTCAGGTTCTTAACATCAAGAAGTACCTGCTTTTCATCATTTTTCATCAGAGTTTACCTCCTGTGCCATCTCGTCAAGCATCCAGCATGCTGACTTATGATTCTTGCCGCAATCGGTATAATCCGGCATGTATTTCTGGCAGACGATCATTGTCTCCTTACATCTTGCCGCAAAAGGACATCCAACCGGAGGCTCCATAAGATCCGGAGGAGTTCCCGGGATTGCCTGAAGCTCACCGCCTTTTTCGTGTGCTTTTGGAATAGAACGAAGAAGGCCTTTTGTATATTCGTGACATGGATTGTGGAAAATATCTTCCACATCTCCTGTCTCAACTAATTTTCCACCGTACATAACAGCAACACGATCTGCAATATTTGCCACAACACCAAGGTTATGGGTAATGATGATAATGGATGTTTTGATCTTTTTCTGAAGATCGCGCATCAAATCCAGGATCTGTGCCTGGATCGTTACATCAAGGGCTGTGGTCGGCTCATCTGCGATCAGCACCTTGGGATCACATGCCAGTGCAATGGCGATGACAACTCGCTGTCTCATACCACCGGACAGCTGGTGTGGATACTGGTCGTAACGTGCCTCCGGATTGGAGATTCCAACCAGGGAAAGAAGCTCGATGGCTCTTGCCTTACGGTCGGCTTTACTCATCTCCTTGCGGTGCTCTTTCAGCATTTCCTCGATCTGTTTTCCAACCTTCATGGTCGGGTTTAGGGAAGTCATGGGATCCTGGAAGATCATGGCAATCTCGCTTCCGCGCACCTGCTGCATCTGACGCTCTGAATATTTGGTCAGATCATTTCCCTGAAACATTACGCTTCCTTCTACTACTTTTCCATTCTTTGGGAGGATTCCCATAACACCTTTCATGGTAATGGATTTTCCGGAACCGGACTCTCCTACTACCGCAAGTGTCTCCTGCTCATTCAGGTAAAAATCCACGCCGCGCACAGCCTGGACAACGCCCTTGTGCGTCTTGATGTGGACTGTAAGATTCTTAACTTCTAATATTTTTCCCATAGCTGTACCTACTTTCTCATCTGCGGATCAAGGGCATCACGAAGTCCGTCGCCCAGAATACTGAAGCATACCATAATCAGTACGATAACAATTGCCGGGAAAATCAGTACATGTGGATACATTCGCAGTACCTGATAACCACCGTTGATCAATACACCAAGGGAAGCCTGCGGCTCTGCCAGACCAATACCAATGAAGCTTAAGAATGCCTCGGTAAAGATAGCGCTTGGGATTGTGAACATCACGTTGATTACGATAACGCTGACTGTGTTCGGGATCAGATCCTTCATAATAATGTTGAATTTGCTGGTTCCAAGAACCTGAGAAGCAAGTACGAATTCCTGATTCTTCAGTTTCAGGATCTCGGCACGAACCAGTCTGGCCATGTTTACCCATCCGGTAATGGAAAGTGCAGCGATAATAGTTCCTACACCAGCCGGGAATGCCATCAGGAAAAGGATTACAATGATAAGGCTTGGGATTCCAACCAGTACCTCAATAATACGCTGCATAACAGCGTCTACCTTTCCCCCGAAAAGAGCGGAAACAGCACCGTAAAGAACACCTACAACCAGATCCAGGATTGCAGCTACCAGTGCGATCATAAGGGAAATTCGGGTTCCCATCCAGGTACGTACCCACAGGTCACGTCCAAACTGGTCAGCACCAAAAATGTGTGCTGCGCTTGGAAGTCCATATACATTGTTATAATCAGTGTCTCTAAATGAATATTTACTGAAGATCGGTGCAAAAATGGCAAGCAGGATAATTCCGATCAAAATAAATAATGCTACAACTGCTGCCTTGTTTTTTTTCAGACGGATCCATGCGTCAGCCAGCATAGTGGAAGCAGGAGCTGCGATGTGCTCTTTTTCAGAGGCTTCTACTTTCGCTTTCTGATACATGCTGCGGTCAATTTTTGATTTGTCCACGATCAGCTCTCCTTTCCTTTGGCAAGACGAATTCTCGGATCAATAAGAGAATAAGCCAGGTCAACAAGCAGTACAATCAGCATATAGAATGCGGCATAGAAAATAGTAATACCCATGATCACCGGATAGTCATTTGCCTTGATACAGTCTACGAAAAGGCTTCCGATACCAGGAATACTGAAGATGTTCTCTACAGCAAGAGATCCTGTCATAAGGTTTACTACGATTGGTCCTAAAATAGTTACAACCGGAAGGATGGAGTTGCGGACTGCATGACGCATAAGGACTTTCATCTGGCTCAGCCCCTTGGCTCTTGCAGTTACGATGTAATCCTGATCCAGTACATCCAGCATTTCGGTACGCATAAAACGGGCAACCATAGCTGTTGCACTGAACGAAAGCGCAATGGACGGCAATACGGAACAATTCCAGCCAGTCCAGAATCCAACCGGGAGAGCGCCCCATTTCAGACCTATGTAATACTGAAGAAGGGCTGCGGCGACAAAGTTCGGCACCGAGACTCCAAGCACTGCCAATATCATAGTAAAGTAATCAATTCCGCTATTGTGCTTCCAGGCAGCCAGGATTCCTAAAATTAATCCGATTGCAAGTCCGATCAGTACTGCCTGGATACCAATCAGCGCAGATGGTCCGAGACGACCTGTGATAACCTTGGAAACATCCTGGTTTACATAAGTAAAGGAAGTACCCAGGTCTCCTTTCAGCATGTTCTTAATATATTTCACATACTGCATTGGAAGAGAATCATTTAATCCATACATTTCCAGCACACGTTCCTGCTGCTGAGGTGTCATAATACTAAAACGCTCAGCATCAAAAGGTGTACCTGGAAGATTTTTCATCATGAAAAAGGTACAGGTTACAATTACCCACAAGGTAACCAGAATGTACCCCAATCGCTTTAATACATATTTCAGCATGACATCACCTTTTCTGTTACTGTGCACGTAGTGAACAGTACTCCTTTTCTTTCTGTGAAAAACAGACCGTATACCGGCTGTGTAAGCCACTGCTGTATACGGTCCGTTACTTGTTCCTTAAGGAATATTACTTGAATTTGAAGCAAACCTCTGAGATCTGTTTCGCTGCCAGTTTATATCCAACAATCACCTGAATAAGAGATTATTCGAAAGAAGCGTACTTGAACTCAAGCGGAACACCGATTGGATGGCTGATCAGGTTCTTGACATTGGATTTTGTCAGAACAGCGGAACCTCTGTGGTATACAGGAGCAACAACTGCGTCTTCCTCAACCAGCTTCTTCTCAGCTTTCAGCATGTCATCAAGACGAGCTGCATCGTCTGTCTGAGTCTTAGCATCAGAAATCAGTGCATTGTAATCTGCATCGTTGTAGTTTCCACGGTATGGAGTTCCGTTTGTCCACAGATCAAGGTATGTCATAGCGTCATCATAGTCAGCACCCCATGCTGTTACAGCAAACTGATAGTTGTTGGCATCCATCAGCTCTCCACGTCCCTGTACAGTCTTGGTATCGATTACTACGTTCAGACCAAGTGTTGTAACAAGCTCGCTCTGGATAAATGTTGCAACGGATTTGGATACAGAGTCATCAGCTACAAGAAGAGTAACCTCTGAAGGTGCGCTTCCAAGCTCCTCAACTGCTTTGTCATAGTACTCTTTTGCTTGCTCCGGATCATATGGGGAAACATCTCCGTTCAGCTCACGGAATGTCTTCTCTCCATCACCGCTCATGCCGTCTGCTACAAGACCAAATCCTGGTGCAGAACCATCAGCAAGAATGTTATCTGTAAGAGCGCTTCTGTTCATAGCAAGAGAAATAGCTTTTCTCATGTTTACATTGCTCATTACGTCATCTGTAAGGTTGAACTGTACATAGCTTGTACGGAAGTCGATCTCCTGGGAGAATTCCGGATCATCCTTGTATGCTACTACGTTTGCAGAATCAAGTTTAACCTGGGAAAGCTCGCCAGCCTGATATGCGCTTAATGCAGCTGCAGCATCTTTGATTACACGAACCTGTGCATCTTCGATTGCTACGTTGTCTTTATCCCAGTAATTGTCGTTCTTAGCGAAAGTAACGCCTACAGCCGGATCATAATCTGTGATCACGTACGGTCCGCAGTAGAGCATGCTGTCTGGGGAAAGAGCGAAGTTTGTGCCCTGCTCTTCACAGAATGCTTCGTTAACTGGGAAGAACATATCCATTGTAGTAAGGTTCAGGAAGTATGGTGTTGGACTCTTCAGCTGAACTTCCAGTGTCTGATCGTCAACAGCCTTAACGCCTACCTCAGAAGCCTCAACGCTTCCCTCATTATACTCCTGACCGTTTACGATGTAGTCTGTCATAATGAAGCTGTAGCCGTTTGTTGCATCTGCGCTCATCTGTTTCAGCCATGCGTATACGAAATCTGCTGCTGTTACAGGCTCACCATTGCTCCACTGGATTCCATCTCTTAAGTGGAAGGTGTATGTAAGCTTGTCATCGGATACCTCATAAGTATCGCAAAGAGCCGGCTGAGGCTGGTTGTTCTCGTCCATACGGAACAGTCCCTCTTCTGCCTGGTTCAGTACCAGGAATGCATTCTCCTCGGATGCAGCCCACGGTACCAGAGTCTTGATCTCGAAATCAGTAGCAACGCTGAGTGTCTCTCCCTCTGCGAATACTGCTGATGCACCTGTAACAGTCATGGTGAGTGCCATTCCAAGTGCTACTGCTGCTTTCATCATTTTCATAGTTTTTTCTCCTTTCTTATCCGTCCTTTATGCAGGTACGGTAGTAAGCCTTTGCCGTTCAGAGTTTAAATGGAGCTTTATAGTAAAAAAACATTTTCTATTTTGCAACTTAGTCACGATGTAGTTTCATGCGCCTTTGCATAAATAAAAAATGTTCTCTTTGCTCGCCTCTTTTTGGTAATTTTAGTATAGCAAAGTGTTGTAGTGTTGTCAATTGTTTTTTATTATTCTTTATTGCTTTTTATTGTTTAGAATTGGTTTTGTACGAATTATGTATTTATTTTGTACAAATTCTGCTTTTTCAAGGAAAAATGAGTAAAAAATATCGGATGCAGCTGGGTGCTTCAACTGTATCCGACTTCCTGTTTTCCTCTTTAATGTGTTGAATGTGTTGAAAAGTTCTTCAGGAGGGACGCATTTGGACAATATGTATTACTCACTCGCCGGCGCAACGCTCCAGCGAACTAATCGCTAACTGCGACTAATGCGTTCGGGAGAGCCCTCACGCATAAGTCTTCGTAAGCGCTGGATTTCGCTTACGCTAAGAGCGCGCCTGAAATGGCTCGCTGGAGTAATACACATTACCCAAATGCTGTGTACTGGCTGGGACTTGATGGTTAGTAAGAACTTTTAACGAGGGGGAGGGGAGTGATTGATTTCCCTATACTTTCTTGACAACAATAGATTAGAAAAAACAATATAGTTGCGGGATATCAACTACTTCACCCCACCCCCGTTGTTGTCGTTACTGTTTCTTTCTTCCCTTTCCAGTAACCAGCGATTTTGCAATGTATATTCGCAAGCCGCGCATTTCAGGAGCGGTTTTAGTGGAGGCGAGATCCATGACTTACGGAGACTTAGGCGCGAAGGCTTTCCTGAGCGTCTTAGTCGTAGTTAGTCATTAGCTTGCTGGAACGTTGCGACGCGCGGCGGTGAATATACATTGTAAAATCGCGTCCGGAATAACGACCAACACATTAAATAGCAATGAAATTTCCTATTGCGCCAAAAATGCCAGGTTAATTTTCCTGGCATTTTTATTCAATATTCAATCTCTACATCTTTTTTGCTGATCAGCCCATTATCCAGGGGATACCAAGTCTCCAGGTACTGCGTTTCCTCATCCTCTGACGAATTCAAATTCAAGATTGTCCTGGTTGTCACCATTTTGCCTGAAGTATCTTCCTTTCTGATTTCCGCCAGAATATAGGCAGTGTCTCCTTCTACCCTCAAGCTATCCGGCACCTCAGATGGTTTATAGGCAGTCTGTTTCAATACCTGATTCGCCTCATTCATCTGGTAAATGATGGTCCGCACTGGCTTGTACATAGTGGCAAACTGAACCGTCACTTTACATCCTTCTGTCTTAGTCTTTCCATTTTCCACTGTAGTAGTTTCACCGGAAAGCGTAGCTGCCATAGTGTTTCCTTCTGAGCCTCCCACACCGTTGGAATAGCCATTTCCAGCCATGGCATAAATTTCCCCGTTTTCTTTCTGGAAAACCGGATTTACATACTGTGTGTGTTCTGACTTGCCAGAGACCTGGTAAACAGTGGCGCTGATTTCCTGTGTTTCTCCATCATCGGTAACGTTGTAGTTCAAATACGGATCTCCTACTCCGTCGGAGCAAAGATTTCCTACAGATGTATTTCCATCCTCATCTTCGGTCACTGGCATTAAAATGTATTCTCCTTTTATGTCTCCAAAGGAAATTTTCCACTCAGAAGAAGACTGGGCACCTTCTTTATCCACAGTTGCCACAAGTTTCCCCTCATAACGGCTGTCATTTCCTATGGTGATACTGCTGTTGTTCATAAGGGAGGCGGCATGGTCGTTCAGATAGCCTTCCATATCATA
This sequence comes from Ruminococcus sp. RTP21358st1_G6_RTP21358_211008, assembly GCF_040908885.1. Classification (NCBI taxonomy): domain Bacteria; kingdom Bacillati; phylum Bacillota; class Clostridia; order Eubacteriales; family Oscillospiraceae; genus Ruminococcus; species Ruminococcus sp. RTP21358st1_G6_RTP21358_211008. The sequence continues at coordinate 37,964 of NZ_JBDGDM010000034.1, read as the reverse complement.
TAGGTCCAGATATTCGGAGGTGATAAAAGCGCCGATCAGGCGGTCACCGTTTCCATCTGTGCCGGCATCTGGGACTGCAAGAGTACAGCCGCTGGCTGTGAAGGTCATGAAAATAACCGATAATTTGAACAAACTTTTTAACAGATGATTGTTCTCCCGTCCCTTCAAAAATCTTTCTGCAAGATGTGCGTCACAATTTGTAGGAAATTTTCTCCAGATGAGAGCACCGCAATGGGCCACCTTAACCGATTTTTGGTGATATTTTGATTTCCTAATCTTCATTTTCGTCCTCCTCCAGATTTCCATCGAATTTTAAGATATCGCCAACATCGCATTGCAGGAAATAACAGATCCGGTTAATGGTGTGGAACCGCACGCCCTTGGCCTTTCCGCTTCTGAGGACGGACAGGTTGGCTTCTGTAATGTTCACCAGGCTGCACAATTCCTTGGACGTCATTCCCCGCTCTTTCAATACGTCTTCAAGGCATACTTTTATTGCCATAAATCATTTCCTTTCCTTATTGCAAATTGCTCCATATTAAATAGTCAATGATATTAAATTAAGAGTCGTTACCTAAATATCCTTGCTTCTTCCTATATAACGAATCAAGACACTTGCAGTCCGGCTATCATTTATATATCTCCATACGCTTATATGAACAGGTCATTATCCGCTTTCAATCTCTGCATTTCCCTTATATACTTTGCAAACAACAGCACTGCCAGCACAAAGGCCAGGGAAAATACCGGGACCGCCACCACATACTCAAGCTGATAAAGGCTGCTCTGGAAAAACAATTGTAGTAGGTTAAATACCGCCCCCAGCCCAATAGTGGATGCTAAGGTCCACACGCAAAAGTGGGAAAGTTTTTCCGCCAGTTTTACACTCTCTTCCTGATACAGGTTTTCCTTTATTGCAGCCAGAAGCCTTCTCGCCAGGAAAACAACTATAATATCCAGTACATAAGGCAGAATACGGACTGCAAAGTGGAGGAACAGGAAAACATAGGTGGGAGTAAGGTTAGAAAAAGTAAAAAATCCATCGCTTAGCTCTATGCCTGTATTTCCCTTCTGTACCGTTTCCAGATTCTGAAGCAGCCCTCTCAGCTCCTGTCCAAAGATGCCGTACACCAATACCACGCTTACAGTGCCAAGAAGGAACCAAAGTCCCTTTTGCAGTTTCTCCGTCCCTGCATTCTTATAATGAAGCAAAATGCGGATAAGCAGGTAACCCAGAAGGACGGAATAGAAGGTACTTCCCAGGGACCATTTCCCGGTGCCTGGTACTCCGGTGAACAAAAGTCCCGGATTGATCATGTAGTATAGGGTTACAAAAAGAAGAGCGCTGATAACCAGAAGCATGAAATCCAGGGGTTCTGATTTCTTGCGCCAGTGCAGGAATCCCCAAATTCCAGCAGGAATAAGTCCCAACAGCATGTATAAGAGGATCGCGACCACATTTCCTACAGCCCCAGACAGCGACAGAACCCGCAGGCCAGCTCCGATCTGCTCAAAAGGGAATGCGATCAAGGTGGAAAACAGACCGGATAAGCTGCGCTGTAAAATACAGAACAGGACGCAGGCGGCCGCTTCTACAGATAAGAGGGTAAATAAATGTCTTTCTTTCATGGGGAACCTCCTTTTTGCCGATATCGAGAAAATCCGCTAACGTGCGGGATTAAACCATCTAATCCTTTACTCTGGATTTCTTTAACTGTTTTGTAAAAATTATTGAAAAACGATAATTTATAATTTAATTATAACTTATAATTATCGTTTGTCAATAATTTTATCAATAAAAAAATTGCCAGGCAGAATTTTCACGCTCTGCTTTATCCAATGGACAGAAGAAACGTTTTTATTTTCTTACCTGGCATTTTTCACACAAACCTATTTTGTGCACACTCTAAAGCGTGTTTGAAAAAGGCTTTCTGCAAGATGTGCGTCACAATTTGTGGGAGATTTCGCCCGGATGAGGACGCCGTAGCGGGCTACGGTAACCGAATTCGGGTGAAATATACCGCAAAGTGGGGCGTGCAGTTCCTCTTCTCTTTTTCAGTAACTTACTGTGTCACATCTCCAAGCACGATCCGAATCAATGTCTTGTCCAGCATCAATGTCCTGTTCCAGGGATTGATGATCACGCCGCTGATTTCTTCCTCGGACAGCGCTGCCTCAAGTAATTTTCCAATGTCTGTCATAAAGGTTGACATAACACTTTTGCCGCCTTTCAATTCTTCGTCGAAGCTGGTAAAAACCGCCCACCAGTTCTTACCGTCGGAGGTTTTTACTGCCTGTAATTTCATCTGACCAGCTGCCCCGTTTGGCTCTACGGCGATGATTACCTGACCGTTTTCACGCATGCGTCTTCGTACCACGGTCAGTGCATGAGCCAGCAATTCTTGCGTTGGCTGCTGCTGAAGTGCTGCGATTACATCCTCGATTTTCTCATTTCCAAGTAAACCTTCATCTGTTTTATCCATATCATTACTCTCCATTGAGCTAATTTCTGTATTAGAGCGTGTTTGAAAAAGGCTTTCTGTAATCTGCCGCTCTTTGATTATACCCTTTTATAAATGATTGGTTCATCATATCCAAAAGTTCTCTTCCCGTTAACTTCCATACTTTCAGATACTTCCAGACAACGATCGGAAAACTTTTCCCAAAGTTTAAATATCATTACCGGCGAAAACTGGCTTATGCTGCCGCCTTCCCAGATTCCGTCCTTTTCATGGTAAAGTGCGGGAGTAAATTTTTCGGATTTTTTCAGTTCCGCGTAATCAACCTTCTTCATGGATGCGTATGAAAATACCTTCTTATCTTCTCCTTCTGGAATTTCATAAGAGGAAAGTAAAATTCCCTGTTCTGTTTCTGTAATAAGAAAAAGATGTGGTGATGCATGACGTTTTCCATTCGTTTCATAGTAGCTTTCTTCAACAACAAATCTGCCATTGAAATCCTCCGGAAGATTTTTTATTTTGTCATTGCAGATTGTATTTACATGCTCGGCATATGGATATGTTTTCCCTTCCGCCTGCATCTTATCAAACTGCTCCTTGTTATCAAAATGTCCTGTCATCATTTCTGTAAATTCATCAAGTTTCATCTTGGTATTTACCTCCATAATCAATTTTTTAATGTTAGGAGCAAAAATTCCCAACTATAATATCCACGGAGCATTCCAGGCAATACATTCCCGCACTCCATATCATATGGTAACCGCCTGAATTTCCTGAAATAGCATTACTGCTTCAGCTTAACCTGCTTTGGTCTTGGATATACCTTTGGCAAGGATAATAATAAGCCACAAAAATAGCCGCCCCGGTCTGGTAAACTAGGCGGCAATTTTTGTCACATCATATATCGGACTAACCGTCTATCGGTAGCACTCTTTTTCTATAATCATATTATCACGCAGCTGTGTAAATGTCAAAAAGTTCTTTTTCTATTAGAAATAACCACCAACGCGAACTGGAATTTCTGGATGAGTATAATATGCGGAAAATAAACTTAATTCCATTTTAAATATAGTGCTGAGTTTCACTGCCATTCTTTAACACCATTTTCACCACACCAAGCAATGCTGCAAATAAAACACCTGCAACCGGCCATACAATCCATGTAATATCCCAGCTCATCGTCCAGAAGCTCCATGCAAGGTAAATCGCTGTAGTCAAGCACCAATATACACCAGAAAACGTGTCAGTCTTTTTCTTAAACAGTTTTTCTTCTTTTGTATATTCGCCTTCCTGAAGAAGGGTATCGTAACTGCTTTTTACCATCCCAACACGAACCAACAGATTCACTCCTATTGCAAGTATGAATAGCAGTAATCCAACGGAAAGACCACAGTAATAGTCGGACGCTTCCATAGATTCGGCAATAATTGTCGGAATCACTGCCAGTATACAAAGCACTACCCCAACAGCTGTTCCTCTGATAAAAATTGGTTCATAGGAATCTTTTTTTTCTCGTACCATTCCAGATACACCATACTCTGTTTCAAAGCATTCTTTTTCAAAATGTTCCATATGTGATTCACTCATTCCATATGTAATAAACAAAAAGACGGCTGCCGCAACCATTCCAAGCAAAAAAACACATCCAAATACTGTTGCCAGAGATTCCGAAACATGAAATACGCTATCTTCTGCCATTGTCACAAGAACAATCAATAATATTGGACTTAAGATACACATACTTGTTGCATTTGCCACTACTTTGGATCCATTTCTTTTCATGTCAAGAAATTCATTTGCATTCTCCATAGTTACTTTTTTCAACGGTTCTGCATAGCTTTCAGTACTTTCGTGATAGGTGATATTTTCTGCTTTCATTTCATCTTTTAATAGGTAATCTGTACTGACACCAAAAAGCTCCGACATCTGTAAAATTCTTTGCAAATCTGGAACAGCTCCTGCACTTTCCCACTTAGATACTGCCTGTCTGGATACGCCCAACTGATTGGCTAGTTCTTCCTGTGACCATCCATTCTTTTTTCTTTCCTCTGTAATCTTATCAGCTAAAATCATTTTTTTCTCCTTTTGCAGATTTTATGAGCTAAATATAACAGTTTTGCTGTTTGCATTCTACCATTTCAGGCTGTAAATCTGTCAACCAGCAGTTGCAAATCACAAAAGGACTCGATGAATCCCGATTTTCCAGCAATACAAGCATGAAATTATTTATCATCTGTATTGTTTTCCTTTTTCTTATGCGTCGAACCTAGACAAAGAAATGAGGAACCAAGACATAACCATACTATAGCCATAGAATTTTCATTTCCACTCGTAAAGCCAATAGCTGACGCTATGAAAAACAGAACTGATGCAATATAAAATAAGATTGGTTTGTTTATTCCTTTTTTCATAAATAAGAAACTCCTCCAAATACCGATTGTTTTCTTGGCACCGTTTTGGCATCGGAAGCCTTAGTCGAAAAGATTTTTTTCCACGGCTAACAAATGCTGCTCTACCAACTTTATATTGCACCGGTAGTTTTTAATTGTTATAATCGAAACATGGGTGCTACCATAACGGTAGGCGGTTAGTCCTTCAACAGAGGGACTGTGACCCTCTGATTACATAGAAACCTGAAAGGGAATCCACTGGAAAGGAGGGCTAAGCCAATGAGTATTGTGGACTTCATAGCAGTAGTGAGCTTCGGCTTAACCTGCTTTAGTATCGGATATACATTAGGCAAAGATAATCATAAACCACAAAAATAACCGCCCTGTCTGCAAACTAAGCGGTTATCTTTGATAGATATTCTAAATAGTAAAACGGACTAACCGTCTATCGGTAGCACTCTTTTTCTATAATCATATTAGCACGCATGTGCAGAAATGTCAAAAAATTTTTATTCTACTTTTTGAAGTTTTGACATATCCAATCCATGCCGGATCATCATCAGAATATCCCATTTTTAATTCTATGTACATTAAATTGTTAATCATTCTTATTCTCTCTTGATTCCAAATTTTGCAACATCTCAACAAACTGGAAGCTGTAAACCTGATTGTTCCTAAATTAACTGTGGCATACCATTGATAAACATATGCCATGCCTGTCATTTTTCGCACTAAGTTTCCATCCGTGCATTTCAACGATTTCTTTTGAGAGGGCAAGCCCTATTCCGCTGTTTCCGTTTTGTCCCGTATGAAAACGTTCAAACATATGGGAAAAATCCTCTGTGCTAAGTTCTCCTCCATCGTTCCAGATGGAAAGGACTTGATTTTTCCACGATATTTCGATTTGACTACACGCATATTTTACGGAATTAGTTATCAGGTTAGCAACAGCGTGTTCCAGCTTCTCCGGGTCTCCGTTGACATATCCTTCGTCCAGTTCTAACGATACTGAAAGGTTTCGCCTGTTCACAATTCCTTCAAGCGGCATCAAAATATCTTGAACCAGTGATGCCATTTCTATTGGTTCACACTTTAATGGTTCCGTACCGCTTTCCATTTTTGATAAATACAGGATATCCTCAATAAGTTTACTCATACGCTCCGTCTGAGACACTATCATTCTGCCCGCTTGAGAATAATCGGTAATGACTCCCATTTCAATCTCCTCCGCATATCCGCAAATTGCCATAAGCGGGGTTTTTAATTCGTGAGATGTATTTTCAAAAAAGGTCTTCTGAGCTTTGTCATTTTGTTCAAGTTTTTTCCCGAGAAAATATCCAATGGCAGCACCGAGAGCGGCAATGACAAAAGCATCCAGCAAAACACCAAAACTGATTTCTTTTACGAGTTCTGGTTCGCCGGTAACATCCACATAAGCAAGTAATCTCTCATTGCCGTCTTCGTAATACTCTGTTCTGGCTTTCATATAATAAGTTGCTTCGTTAATTTTTGCCCTTTGCATTTCATCAGACGGGTGTGTTTCATACCAGTCAATAAGTTTCTTCTCTTTGGGTGTCAAAATCTGATATATGTCATCCCTGTTTTCTGAATCTGCCCCCATATATACAAGTGAGGCATAATATAAAGAGCCCGTATCATTTTCAGATTCGTAATTCAAATATTCGTCTGAATCCAAAGTAAAAACGTTTTTAATTGCATTCTCAGCTCTCAGCTCTATTTTTTTATTAAAAACTATGTTCAGAATCAGCAGGCTCAAAAGCATGGCTGCCATAACGGCGGAACCTGTAAGTGTGGCAATTTTATAACGTGTCTTATTCATTACAATCCTCCAGTTTATAGCCATAGCCCCAGACAGCACTAATGCGAACTTTGCTGCCTGCGGTCTTCATTTTCTGCCTGACTCTTCTTACTGTCTCATCGACAACTCTGGTTTCTATCTCCGTAGAATCTATTCCCCATACTTTGTCGAGAATTTCATTCCGGGGGATTGCCGTTCCACCATGTTCCATAAGACATCCCAGAAGCGAAAATTCTGTCATAGTCAGACCAATATCATGCTCTTTCACAATGGCATTATGCTTCTCCCATGAAAAACACACATCACCAAAGGAAATATCTGCCTTTACCGGTATATTCATTTCAACTCTTCGGAACAACGCATTTACCCGGACAACAAGAAGTGACGGCGAAAATGGCTTAATCAGATAGTCATCCCCTCCATACATAAATCCCTTCATATGGTCAGACTCTGAATCCTTTGCCGTCAAAATAATAATAGGAACTGATGATATTGTCCTTAGCTTTTTACATATGGAAAGACCGTCTGAACCCGGCATCATAATATCAAGAATAACAAGATCACAGGGCTTCTCCTGAAAAGCAGAAAAGAGTGTATCACCATTCTTGTATGCTGTTACCTCATATCCGGCATTGGATAAAAATTCTGTGAGTATTTCTCGTATATCCTGTTCATCATCTGCCAAATAGATTTTTTTTGCCATATCTTTAATCCCACATGAGGGGAGTCCCTCAGAAATTCTGTGAGATTCCCCATATTATATCTTTCAAAATCAGTATGTCTGTATTTTAGTTCCACCTGCTTTCGCTTCAAGAGCGATTGCCTGTGCCTCCAAAGCATCAATCTCATCTGAATACTTCGCATAGCGAGAAGCAAATTCCTCGTCAGAGAGGTTATCAGAGCCGTTATAAATATTGTCATAGATTGCATCAATTTTATTGTAAATACTGTTAAGCTGATTGACTTCATCTTCGCTCAAATTTCCATAGTATCCCTCATACCAACCCGCTTTCTTTTCAAGCGTTTCAATCTGTGCGTTCAGTGATGTAATCTCGTCATCATACTTTGCATAGCGGGCTTCGATCTCATCGTCTGAAAGATCATCGTCCGTCCACACTTCCGCATCAATTTCTTCGATTCTTTCATATGCTTTCTGAAGCTGTTCTGCTTCCTCTGCGGTGAGCTTGCCTGTATCATACAGAGCATTACACTCATCCTCGGAATATTCATATTCCTCGTTGTCGATCCACCCGGCTTTTTTATCAAGCTCCTCAAGGCGATCCATGAGGGTATCGGTTTCATCCTGATACTGATCGTATCTGGCATAGATATCTTCATCAGAAAGACCATCTGCATCTTTCATTACCTCTTTGTCGATAGCGTCAAGTCGGTCATAAATGGAGTTAAACTCTTCAATCTCCTTCTGAGTGAGAGAACCATAATCTACATTTGTTTGTGTTACCTCTGATGTAGTCACTGTCTCCTCCAGTGTCTCCTTCTGGGCAGCCATGGCAGGAATACCTGCGGATGTAGTCATTGCTGCTGCAAGTGCTATTACCGTTCCTCTTTTGAATAATCTGTTCATCATTTTAGTTCCTCCTGATTTTTTATTTACCGGTTGTTCGGTATGGCTAAAGTATAGCTCAGACAAATGTAAAAATATCCTTAGAACAGTCATGAAAATGTCAAGAAAGTGTAACAGCACAAGATTTCCTATAAACCATATTTACTCTCGCCTCTTAAGGGTTACAGTCTTTTTTCAAATACCAACAATTTTTCTAAATTTGCAATTCCGATTTACCTTCACCTTATTTTACCATAGTGCTTTCTAAAGTGCTATTCTAATATATACAAAAGTGTAAAAGAGCGATCTCTTCTCTCACACTCACACATATACCATACCAGGTTCCTCTTTCTTCATCTTTGTACGCTGCCATACTTTCTCCCCCCTACATTGCAATCTGGGAATATCCATAAAATTTCTTTTCCCAGAATGCCCTCGGTATCTTGCCCGCAACGGTTACATATCCCTGATCTGCAAGCTCTTTGTTCAGTTTGCGAAGCAGCTTGTAAGCATATCCAAGTGAAATCCCCATGCTCTCTGCAACTTCTTCCGCTGTAATCATATAGTTCTGTCTCTGCATATCATTTCCTCCTTGTCTATAATTATCATTTTCACTGATACTATATCATTTTAAATAATCATTGTCAATAATTTTTATCATCATGAATGATATTTTTCTATATTGTTGATTTTTATCATTTGTGATATACTAATCATAGCTTTTAAGGAGGTGGATAATATGCAGGAATCATCTATTTCAGAAAAAATAAAAGAGCTGCGAACTGATCTGAAGATGAATCAAAAAAACTTTTCCGCAGCTATTGGTATACGTCAGTCAACTTTATCCAGTTATGAAAATGGTGTGGTTACTCCCTCCAATGATGTGTTATTGACTATTGCTCAGAAATTTCATGTCTCACTGGACTGGTTATTTGGATTATCTGAAAATAAAGTACAGATTTCTACTCTCAGCGATATTCTTTGGGTTTTACTGCAGATGAATGAATCCAATGAACTCCGGTATGAACTGGATATAAATAATAAACTTCCCGGTGATATAGAAACAGAAACACAGAAATGGTATGCCGGACTTCGCTTTTATGGAAATGATCCTGAACATTCTTTAAACGCAGATATGTGTAATTTTCTTGCTGATCTGCAGGAGAACAGAGAAAGCCTGGAATCTTATTTCACAGGCAAAGATATGTTTGATATGTGGAAAAAGCAGACGTTGGAATACTACACTTCCAAACCTGTCACCCATAAAGAAATTGAAGAACTGGATTTTGAGACACGAATCCGTAAACGAGATGAACTTTTAACACAGAAATTTTCCAATAACGAACAGAAATAGTATCATAACAGTATCACAGGCAGATATGCGAAGATTTTCATTTTCTTCCCATACCTGCCTGTTTTCAATTTATTCGCTATTCTTTACAGCCTTATTTTAAACTTTTTACTCAACAGAAAAACCCCGGAAACCTTACGGTTCCGGGGTATCTTACGTTTGGACACATGTACCTTGCGGTACTCAATATATATTAGTCAGTGATTACTCGATGATTGTAGCAACACGTCCTGATCCTACAGTACGTCCACCTTCACGGATAGCGAAAGTAAGACCCTGGCTCATAGCGATTGGGTGGATCAGTTCGATTGTCATCTCGATGTTATCTCCAGGCATGCACATCTCTGTTCCTTCTGGAAGGCTGATAACACCTGTAACGTCTGTTGTTCTGAAGTAGAACTGTGGACGATAGTTGTTGAAGAATGGTGTATGACGGCCACCCTCGTCTTTAGTCAGAACGTAAACCTGAGCTGTGAATTTTGTATGGCATGTGATTGTTCCTGGTTTAGCAAGAACCTGTCCACGCTCGATCTCGTTTCTCTGAACACCACGAAGAAGTGCTCCGATGTTATCACCAGCCTGAGCCTCATCAAGAAGTTTACGGAACATCTCGATACCAGTTACAACTACTTTACGAGTCTCTTCTTTGATACCAACGATCTCAACCTCATCAGATACGTGAAGAACACCAGCCTCTACTCTACCAGTAGCAACTGTTCCACGTCCTGTGATAGAGAATACATCCTCTACAGGCATAACGAATGGTTTATCTGTGTCACGCTGTGGATCTGGGATATAGCTGTCAACAGCATCCATAAGATCCATGATTCTGTCGCCCCACTCACCAGCTGGATCCTCAAGAGCTTTAAGAGCAGAACCTTTGATTACCGGGATATCATCTCCTGGGAAGTCATACTCGGAAAGAAGCTCACGAATCTCCATCTCAACCAGCTCAAGAAGCTCTTCATCGTCAACCATATCACATTTGTTCATGAATACAACGATGTAAGGAACACCAACCTGACGAGCAAGAAGAACGTGCTCTTTAGTCTGAGCCATAACACCATCGGTAGCTGCTACAACAAGGATAGCACCATCCATCTGAGCTGCACCAGTGATCATGTTCTTAACGTAGTCAGCATGTCCTGGGCAGTCAACGTGTGCATAATGTCTCTTCTCTGTCTGATACTCAACGTGTGCTGTAGAAATTGTGATACCACGCTCTCTTTCCTCTGGAGCTTTATCGATATCTTCGAAGTTCTCTACTACGTTTCCTGGAACTCTTTCAGCAAGAACTTTTGTGATAGCTGCTGTTAAAGTTGTTTTACCATGGTCAACGTGTCCAATAGTACCAATGTTACAATGCGGTTTTGTTCTCTCAAACTTAGCCTTTGCCATTTTAAAATGTCCTCCTTGATTAGTTGGCTCATTCTCTATAAAAATAGAGCGCCATATCGATTTTAAACTTGCTATCCTTGATTATATTGCAAATCAAGGATATTTGCAAGCTTTTTATTGTTTCATGTGAAATCCTGATTCAGCCTGTAGTTAAATCAGTCTTTCTTTGCCAGAACTTTTTCCTGAACACTCTTTGGAACTGGCTCGTATTTCTCGAAGAACATGGAGTAGTTACCACGTCCCTGAGTTCTGGAACGAAGATCTGTTGCATATCCGAACATTTCGGAAAGCGGAACATATCCACGGATCATCTTACCTCCGCCGATATCATCCATACCTTCGATACGACCACGACGGGAGTTGATATCACCGATAACATCACCCATGTAATCCTCTGGTGTGGTTACTTCAACCTTCATGATAGGCTCAAGAAGGATTGGAGCTGCCTTCTGCATAGCATCCTTGAATGCAAGAGAACCTGCAATGTGGAATGCCATCTCAGAAGAATCGACTTCATGATAAGATCCATCGTATACATTTGCATGTACACCAACAACCGGATATCCACCAAGGATACCAGCCTTCATAGCCTCTTCGATACCTTCTCCTACAGCCGGGATATATTCCTTCGGAATAGCACCGCCGACAACAGTAGACTCGAACTTGTACAGTTCTTCGCCGTTGGCATCCATAGGCTCGAATTTAACTTTACAGTGACCATACTGTCCACGACCACCGGACTGTTTAGCATATTTACTGTCTACGTCAACAGCCTTGGTGATTGTCTCTTTGTAAGCAACCTGAGGAGCACCTACGTTAGCCTCTACGTGGAACTCACGAAGAAGACGGTCAACGATGATCTCAAGGTGAAGCTCACCCATACCAGCGATAATGGTCTGTCCTGTTTCCTGATCTGTATGTGCACGGAAGGTCGGATCCTCTTCTGCAAGTTTTGCAAGAGCCTCACCAAGTTTGCCCTGTCCTGCTTTTGTCTTAGGCTCGATAGCCAGCTCGATAACTGGTTCCGGGAACTCCATGGACTCAAGGATTACTGGATGCTGCTCATCACAGATTGTATCACCAGTTGTGGTGAATTTGAATCCGATAGCTGCAGCAATATCACCGGAGTAAACCTTATCAAGCTCCATACGCTTGTTAGCATGCATCTGAAGGATACGGCCAACACGCTCTTTTTTGCCCTTTGTAGAGTTATATACATAGGATCCGGAATTCATTGTTCCTGAATATACACGGAAATATGCAAGTTTTCCAACGAATGGGTCTGTCATGATCTTGAATGCCAGAGCGGAGAACGGCTCTTCATCAGAAGAATGTCTCACGGTCGGGTTTCCATCCATGTCAACACCATCAATTGGTGGAATATCTGTTGGAGCAGGCATGTACTCCAGGATAGCGTCCAGAAGTTTCTGAACACCTTTGTTTCTATATGCAGAACCGCAGCATACCGGAACAGCTGTACACTCGCATGTACCTTTTCTCAGAGCTGCTTTCAGTCTGTCTGTGCTTGGCTCTTCGCCCTCAAGATATTCCATCATGAGATCGTCATCCAGCTCACAGATCTTCTCGATCAGTTCTGTATGATAAAGCTCAGCATCTTCTTTCATGTCTTCCGGGATATCGGTGATAGTGATATCATCGCCCTTCTCATCATTGTAGATGTAAGCTTTCATTTCGAATAAGTCGATGATTCCCTTGAAGTCATCTTCTTTTCCGATTGGCAGCTGCAGGCAGATTGCATTTTTACCAAGACGAGTCTTGATCTGCTCTACTGCGCCGTAGAAGTTTGCACCAAGGATGTCCATCTTATTGATGAATGCCATACGTGGTACATTGTAGGTATCAGCCTGACGCCAAACGTTCTCAGACTGTGGCTCAACACCACCCTTTGCACAGAATACGCCGACAGCGCCATCCAGTACACGAAGGGAACGCTCAACCTCAACAGTAAAGTCTACGTGGCCTGGGGTATCAATGATGTTGATACGATGCTCCAAAGCGCCTGGCTTCGGTTTGCAGTTCTCTTCCAGTGTCCAGTGACATGTTGTTGCAGCGGATGTGATTGTGATACCACGCTCCTGCTCCTGCTCCATCCAGTCCATGGTAGCAGTACCTTCATGAGTATCACCAATCTTGTAGTTGACACCTGTATAGTACAGAATTCGTTCTGTAAGAGTTGTCTTACCTGCATCGATATGAGCCATAATACCAATGTTTCTGGTTCTCTCGAGCGGGTATTCTCTACCTTCTTTTCCAGCCAATGGATTTTCCTCCTTGATTAGAAGCGATAGTGAGCAAATGCTTTATTTGCTTCAGCCATCTTATGCATGTCTTCTTTCCTCTTTACAGATGCTCCGGTGTTATTGGCTGCATCCATAAGCTCGTTAGCCAGTTTCTCTTCCATGGTCTTCTCGCCTCTCTTGCGGGAGAACATGGTGATCCAGCGAAGAGCCAGAGCCTGACGTCTGTCAGCTCTTACCTCGATCGGAACCTGATAAGTAGCTCCACCGATACGTCTTGCTTTAACTTCAAGCTGAGGCATTACGTTGTTCATTGCCTCTTCAAATACTTCAATTGCTGGCTTGCCAGATTTTTCTTCCATTCTGGCGAATGCTCCGTAAACAATTTTCTGTGCAACACCTTTCTTACCATCTAACATGATGTTATTGATAAGCTTTGTAACAACTTTATTGTTGTACATCGGGTCTGCCAGAACGTCTCTTTTCTGAGTATGTCCTTTACGTGGCACGTTACTTCCCTCCTTAATCATCCTGATTATCTCATCGGTACTCACGCAGTAAACTATTGCATGTTCGCACTGGTAATGGTCCTATATTTAACCCGCAACCGACAGGGTATATGGAATACCGTACAAATCTCTATAGTCTCCGCAGCAATACGGATGGATTATTTTTTAACTTTCGGTCTCTTAGCGCCGTATTTGGAACGGGCCTGTTTTCTGTTAGCAACACCTGCGGTATCAAGAGTACCTCTGATGATGTGGTATCTTGTACCAGGTAAGTCCTTAACCCTTCCTCCACGGATCAGAACAACGCTATGCTCCTGAAGGTTGTGACCTTCTCCTGGGATGTAGCTTGTTACTTCGATTCCGTTGGAAAGACGAACTCTGGCGATTTTTCTAAGAGCTGAGTTAGGCTTCTTAGGAGTAGCTGTTTTAACAGCTGTGCAAACGCCACGTTTCTGTGGTGCAGACTGCTCAACTGCTTTCTTTCTTAAAGAGTTATAAGTTCTCTGCAGAGCCGGAGCTGTAGATTTCTTAACAGCTGTCTGGCGTCCTTTTCTTACTAACTGGTTGAATGTTGGCATTCCATTTCACCTCCCGATTTATTTCTCCATAGATTGTTCTATGGGGTTTCCTTGCGGTTGCTATTATCTTAGTAAGCGCGGAAAAAAATGCCTTATTTCGCACGCTTTTTGATTATATCCTGTCTGCATATCTCTGTCAAGGTGTTTTTCATCAATTTTTCCTTATTTTTCAAGGTTTTTACAATTTATCACGGTGAATTATAAATAGGTTTCTTCTTATTATAATGTATTTTTTACTGCTGTTCTGGAGCGTGTAAAAAAATCATTCCCGTGATCTGCATCACAATTTGTGGGAGATTTCGCTCGGATGAGGGCGCCTTAGCGGGCTACGGTAACCGAATTCGGGTAAAATATACCGCAAATTGTGACGCACATCTTGCAGAAAGCCTTTTTCAAACACGCTCTAGGAAAACTTAACTTTACATTGCATTCACAGCTTCACATTATTATAATAAGAAACAAGAACTTTTCAGCACCTCTACAGTACCTGCTTTTCGAAATACAATCTGCTGAATAGTCGAAAAAAAAATTAACATGAACAGGAGTATACATATGTGTTTCAAAAAAGCAGTGGCTAAATCCAGTAGATTCTCCCGGATTTTTGCATTTGGCCTCATGATTTTTTCCGGAGCAGGACTTATAAATCTGTGCACTGTCTGTGCTGAGACCACTGACGATCTTCAGGGACCGCCTGTAGCCCAGTCACATATAATCGGTATTGATCCCGGTCATCAGGGTCCAAATGTGGATATGAGTGACCTTGAACCTCTTGGTCCAGGTTCCACAGAAATGAAAGCCAAAGCCTCAACAGGAACCCAGGGAACTTTTTCAGGTCTGCCTGAATACCAGCTAAATCTGGATGTTTCTTTAAAGCTGCAGCAGATTCTGGAAGACCGTGGCTATCAGACAGTTCTCACCAGAACGGATAATGATACTGCCATCAGCAATAAAGAGCGAGCTGAATATGTAGCCGGTCAGGGGGCTGATATTTGCGTGCGCATCCACGCCAATGGTGCTGAGTCTTCCTCTGCTGCCGGTGCACTTACCATTTCCCCCTCCTCTTCCAATCCTTATGTATCCCAGCTCTATGATGATTCCAACATCCTTTCCCAGTTCATTCTGGATGCCTATTGTGACGCAACCGGATTTGAAAACCGCGGCGTAACATATGCCGACAATATGACTGGAATTAATTGGAGCACCATTCCGGTAACTATTGTGGAAATGGGATTTATGACCAATGAATCTGACGATCTGAAAATGAGCGATCCGGATTTTCAGGACACAATGGCATCCGGAATCGCAGATGGGATTGATGCATATTTTGCGGAAAAATAAATCTGGATTTATTGCCATAAAATAATGTCTCTTCCAGATATTTCATTGATTCGAAAGGAGAACTTATGAAAAATAATAGAAAGAAACAAACCTCTTCTTATCTGCTGATTTTTCTTGGCATTGTCGCTGCTTTACTGATTCTTATCATTCTTTACCTTACTTTCTTCAGAAAGGACAGCCAGAGCAGTATTAATCTGGCAAAAAATGATTCAGCAACAGATCAGACTGAAGATTTCACTGACAGTGAAACTTTCAGTTTTACCTCTGGTGATGAGACTTCTGATGACGCCGACCAGAGCGGCTTTGTTTCTGATGATGGAAGTTCCGACAGCGAAGCTTCTACTGATGCTTCTTCTGTCCAGGGACCTTCCCGGAAAGAAAGTGCAGGTCCTGTGCAGTCTTCTCCAGCTCCGGAGGAAGTAACTGTTCCTTATCAGACTCCTGCTGCCAATGCAGAACCAGTAGGTCCTTCCCAGTCATCCGGTTCCGACTCCGCGCAAACAACAGATGGCACTTCCCAGGAAAAAGAAGATTCTTCCATGACTGCTATTACCCCCGAACTTTCTGACGATGACGGCACCATCTCTCCCTCTCACGGAAGTTCTGCTTTTGACAACAAATCCGATGAAAAGATGGATACTCTGGTCACTCAGATCCAATCCCAGCTTCCTGGGGCAAACGGTTCCTGGAGTGTTTATATTTGTGACCTTGCAGGCGGCTCAGAGGCTACGATCAATGATTCTCCAATGCAGGCAGCCAGCCTGATCAAGCTTTTCATTATGGGTGCAGTATATGAGAATTATGATTCTTTGTCCCAGCAGTATGGTTCTGCCACCCTGGATTCCTATCTGACACCAATGATCACCGTCAGTGACAATGACGCGGCAAACAGTCTGGTTTCCTGCCTGGGAGGTGGCGACAGCACTGCAGGTATGCAGAAAGTAAACAGTTTCTGTCAGTCTCACGGCTACACAAATACTTCCATGGGACGACTGCTTCTTGCCAGCAACGAATTCGGAGATAATTACACTTCTGCCTATGACTGTGGAAAATTCCTAAAAGAAATTTACCAGATCTGCTCTGGTACTACTCAGACGCCAAGCCTTTTACATGCAGAAGAAATGTATTCCCTTCTGAAACAGCAGCAACGTACCAACAAGATTCCTGCTGCCCTGCCAGAGGGCGTCAGCGTTGCCAACAAAACCGGCGAGCTTTCCGATGTAGAAAATGATGCCGGAATCCTGTACAACGCACAGGGCGGAAATGATCTGGTCATCGTCTTCCTTTCCCAGAACCTCTCCAGCCCGGGAGAAGCCCAGAATACAATTGCACAGCTTAGCCGCAGTATTTATCTCTACTATAATGATTAACCTTAATTGCTATTAAAAATGCGCAGTGCCTCCAAACAACACTGCGCATTTCTATATTAAGAAACTGCTTACTCCTCGTCCCCATTCTCTTCATATGACATTTCCCATATCTCCGAAAAAACAGCCAGCGGACAATCCGTCAAAAGACACATCAGAAGGAAGCATTCATATGGGTTCACAATATAAATCTCGCTCATTCCACACTTTTTCAGAATTCTCTGCGCTTCCTCTATGAAATGGTGGTATCTGTCATAGGGATCATCATCCTCCATCTCCTGAGACACGATAAAGAACTCCAGCGTAAGAAGATCAAACCGCTCTACCGGGAATTTGTGATTCAGAATATTGGTAATTCTCTGTCTGCTGAATCTCTTCTGGCTGAAATGTTTCGCCAGGATAGAGGCCGACATTTTTTTTAGATTTCCCATCTTATTAATAGGAATACCATTGCAGATTACCTTCTCCAGATCAGAAGGAGTAATATTCTCCGGTTTCCAGATCTTATCCCGGCATTTCTCCTCCTCATCCTTCTGATACATGGCCGCAATGATCTGCTTCGCGTGTTCCAGAAGGCGCAGGAACTCCTGAAATGCCTGACTCTTCTCATTCATGGGATCATCCCAGCCAGCTTTCAGGCATGCCAGATATTTCAGCAATTTTTCCTCTGTATCTATGATAAAATCGCCGCCTATCACTTCTGCCACTTTCCCCTTATCTGTTGCAGGTTCCATGGATTTGTAATTCTCTTTATATTCCTCTGCCTTGCTGTAAGGAAGCTGCTTACTATAACAATACCAGTAAATCACTTCCTCTGGATTATGGAAATCAAAATCCTGCTCCTTCAGCACCCTTGTCAAAAAGTCAGAAACATCCTCCGCGCTCATGCGAAGCCCGAAGCCCAGCAGAAATACAGTCTCGCGCTTTACTGAGGCCTGTGTAAGCCAGTTGTTCACCAACGCAGGAAGCTTAGTTGAAGTAGGATTCATAGACTTGGGTGTATACGTTTCCCGGAAAGAATCAACTGCAATATCTCGGTATACCTCCTGAGGCACTTCCCCAAACGGTTCCTCAATCCCGGCTCTTTCATAGATATATCTCTTCAAATGATCTCCGAACGAAACCAGCTCCATCTCTTTATATAAATAATGAAAAATAACGTCCGCATCTTCATCCTCAAATCCGTCCAGACTGACTACCTGACGAAATCTCTGGGCGGCCCTTCTGGTAAATTCAAAATCCTTTACGGAATCAAATGCCACTGTCTGTTCAAAATCAAGATCCTGCATACGATTTTTCATCATAAATCACCTTCATTTTCCTATAATCAACTACTTAAATTGTGAAAAATTTTGCCCTCTGATTTATCCCTTCTTCTGCAAAAGCCAGGTTTTGAACGGCCGATTATCTGCTCTTACCTCGCAGAGAATGATCGTAGTATTATCTCTGGCCCCTTTATCCAGTACCCTTGTTAAAAGAGCATGGGCAATATCACGAATTGAGTCCTCCAGCTTCATAATTTCTTCAATCTCGCGATCAGATAACATATCTGTTACCCCGTCTGAGCAAAGCAGATAACGGTCCCTATCCTGATAAGGAACTGCCGCAATGGCAGGTTCCAGCTTCATCTCGGTCTCCTCCACTCCCAGAAACTGAGTCAGTGGTGCTTTCCCAAATCTGCAGCTTTTCAACACATGATCTCTGGAAATCTGTGAAAAATTCCCCTTGGAAAACCGATAAATCCTGCTGTCTCCCAGATTACAGATATACGCTTCTTTTTTTCCAAAAGCAATCATCGCCATAGTAGTTCCCATGGCACTGATCCGTTGTTCCCGACCATAATCACATACAGCCTGATTCATATTCTTACAGGCTTCTGTAAGAAAAAGTTCTGGTGCTTTACGAAGCATCCCCTTATTTTCCCTATAAAAATGCTCCAGGCTGTCAGAAGCAAGCCAGGCAGCCATTTCCCCCTGGCTCTCCCCTCCCATGCCGTCAAAAACAGACATTACCGGAAGGCTCTCCCGAAGTCTGAGACCAGTACGGATTTCTTCTGTTCCATGATTACTCACTGGAAGGTACTCTCCACAGCACCAGAAATTGTCCTCGTTATTTGGTCGCACTTTCCCTGCATGGCAGGTATATGCATAATCAATATGATATGTCATTCTATTCCTCTTCGCCTGTCTGTCGATGTTCCAAAGAATCACAGCCACTTCTTATATGACCGGTATCATCATTCATCTAACTGCTCCAGCGCATTTTTCCAGTATTTCTCGCCACGCTTGGTGTACTCAGTACTGTCATTCTCCTTATCGTGGACAGTTCCGTCTGTATCGATCCAGCGGATCAGTTTGCCACGCTTGTCATAGTAATATAATTCCTTCTTATTACCGGTCCATACATATGCAAAAAACAGACGTTCATCCCAATAATAATACTCCTCATAAACTCCATCTTCGGATGTCTCCGGATAAATCAGCGCTTTCACCAGTTTCCCGTTGCTGTCATAGTAGCGAAGCCGGTCGCCTTCCTTGCCAACTTCCTCGCAGTCCGGAAGTTCGCTTACAATTGTATTCGCCTGCTCCTTAATTGTCTGAATTGAAGTAGAAAATTCATCAATTTGAGCAGTACTGTTATCATTAGCTTCCAGAACTTCCATAACGTTCTCCGTATTTTGAGCCTTGCGATTCTCATCATGGATTAATTTCATATAAACACCAATAATAATGCATGCCGCAAGCGCCACTACAATAAGGGAAACTGTCCATGGTGAAATCTGTCTTTCCTGGTCCCACCCGCTTCTCTGCTGCTTCTTTCGCTTAGTGGAAGAGGCATTTACTGACTGTTTCTCATAATTTTTCACTGCATTTTTCGCAGGCTTTCTGAGCTGTGCCTCTTCTTCCCGGACAGCTTTCTCAATCTGAGGGTCTTCTGCCACATGGGTCCGCTCCATACGGTCTTCCGGCTCCTGAGGGGCATATCTTCTCTGATCCCGCTCAAGTTCTGCTGAATTTGTCAGCTCCCACTGGGACTTCTCCCACTCTTTCTCTGCATTCACCGGTGCCAGACGAAGCTTCTCCAAATCCCGCAGCATATCTTCTGGTTTCCTGTAACGTTTCCCCGGCTCATATGCACATGCTTTTAGTATAATGTGGGAAAAAGCAGCACTGGCATTAACTGGTGCCGGCATTTTCTCCCCTGCCATTCTCCGTGCAAGGGCAGTCTCTTTATCTCTGTATGTAATCAGCTGCTTATCCAGCGAAAGAAAAGGCAGCCTGTTCTGATTCATCAGTTTATATAATACAATTCCAAGGGAATAGATATCAATACTGCTGTCGTACTTCTCTCCCTTGTAAATCTCCGGTGCCATGTAGGAATAGGTACCTTTCTTGGACATATTGCTCATGGTATGTGCCTGTTCCCTGGCAATTCCAAAATCGCCCAGCTTAAAGTCACCGAATCTGGACACAAAAATATTCTCCGGTTTCACATCACGGTGAATAATATTCAATTTCCTGCAATAAATCAATGCCATAGCCAGGTCACAGCCAAGTTTGATCACTTCCTTCTCAGTAAGCTCCTTGCCTGTGCAGTAATCCATAAAGCTGGTAAGATATTCCATTCTTATGGAAATGTCCCAGCCGATCTCATCCAAATATTCCACCACTTTGAAATCTTCAAATGAAACCACATGGGAATTTCCGCAAAAATGCTCCATAGTATATATTTCCTGAATGCAGTCTTCTACCAGATTTCGAAAATATTCCCTGGTAGACTGCTCATTATTCATCTCTGAGCGTACGCTATCAAGTTCTCCCTTACTTGCCGGTATGGATATAATCTTGATTGCGGAGTAAAAAGAGCGGCCTCGTTCTGTCCGCTTTGCTTTATACACTTTCCCAAAGGATCCTTCGCCTATTTTCTCTATAAGTTCCCATTCTGGCCAGACGGAAACCGGAACATCTTTATCCATGTATGTTCTCCCTCCTCGAACGGGTAATGACTTTTTAAATGGACTGGCAAGTCTTCCCCGTCACGATGCACAGAAATCATGGTTTACGTGATTTCGCACCGCTATTCTCGGGTTTTCTGTGAACTACTTTTCCCCCAGAACACCTCGCGGAATACTGCCTTCTGAATAGTTACATAAAACATTATACAGGAATCTTACCACAAATGATAGACCAGGTTGTATTTTCCTCTATCCATATTTTTCCTTACCCTCGCCTACGGCGGATTGTCTCAAGCAGCATTTCCCTTGCTGCTGCAGTGTGTTCCTGCCGGGCTGCACTTTTTTGTGTAACTGTAAGTTCCATAGAATTCTCTGTTACACAAAAATCCCCCAAAGCAACATTTCTGTCACCCTGGGGGATTTCATATTTTATCGTTTATTCTTCACTGTCTTCAGAAGAATCCTCATCCTCAAATGTATCCTCATCCTCATCCACTGCAAGATCTGCCTCATCAGCAGTCTCCAGCTCTTCTGAGTCTTCCGCTACATCCAGCACATCCTGATCCTCGTCGTCCATTTCATCAAATTCGATTTCTTCTGGCTCTTCCGGCATTCCTGTATCAAGCTCTACATCGCTGTAGCACTTCATACCTGTACCAGCTGGAATCAGTTTACCGATGATTACATTCTCTTTCAGACCGATCAGATGGTCAACCTTACCCTTGATGGCAGCTTCGGTCAGAACCTTGGTAGTCTCCTGGAAAGAAGCAGCTGATAAGAAGGAATCAGTTGCCAGAGATGCCTTGGTAATACCAAGCATTCCCTGTTTTCCAATTGCAGGACGTAATCCCTCAGCTTCCAGTTTCTCATTTACTTCCTCATACTCGAGGAAGTCAACAAGTGTACCTGGCAGGAACTCAGAATCTCCGTTATCCTCGATACGGATTTTCTTCAGCATCTGATGAACGATAACCTCGATATGTTTATCGTTGATCTCAACACCCTGAAGACGGTATACACGCTGAACCTCACGGATCATGTAATCCTGAACTGCACGAACACCCTTGATTCGAAGGATATCATGCGGGTTTACACTACCTTCTGTAAGCTCATCACCAGCCTCCATAACCTGTCCGTCCATGATCTTGATACGGGAACCGTATGGAATCAGGTAAGTCTTGGAATCACCAGTCTCCGGATCTGTTACGATGATCTCTCTCTTCTTCTTGGTGTCATTGATTGTAGCAACACCCTTGATTTCAGTGATAACAGCAAGTCCTTTCGGCTTTCTTGCCTCAAAAAGCTCCTCGACACGAGGAAGACCCTGTGTGATATCTCCACCGGCAACACCACCTGTATGGAAAGTACGCATAGTCAGCTGTGTACCTGGCTCACCGATAGACTGTGCAGCGATGATACCGATGGACTCACCAACCTGTACCGGCTCACCGGTAGCCATGTTTGCGCCATAGCACTTCGCACACACACCAACCTTACACTTACAGCTCAGGATGGTACGGATCTTAACCTGCTCAACAGCACCTCCGGTAATGTTGTCTACCCCCTCTTTCATGATACGTGCAGCACGCTTCGGAGTAATCATGTGATTTGCTTTTACAAGGACTTCGCCCTCTTTATTCTTAATGGTCTCGCAGGAGAAACGACCTGTAATACGATCCTGAAGGCTCTCGATCTCCTCCTTGCCATCCATGAAACCTTTTACATACATACCGGAAATCTCTGCTCTGTTCTCACAGCAGTCCATCTCACGTACGATCAGATCCTGAGATACGTCAACAAGACGTCTTGTCAGGTAACCGGAATCGGCTGTACGAAGAGCGGTATCAGAAAGTCCTTTACGCGCTCCATGAGCGGACATGAAGTATTCCAGTACGTCAAGACCTTCACGGAAGTTTGACTTGATAGGAAGCTCGATTGTATGTCCGGTTGTATCGGCCATCAATCCACGCATACCTGCAAGCTGTTTGATCTGTTTATCAGATCCACGGGCACCAGAGTCAGCCATCATGAAGATGTTGTTGTACTTATCAAGTCCGGAAAGAAGCGCATGAGTAAGCTCATCGTCAGTCTTCTTCCAGGTATCCACAACCTCTTTATAACGCTCTTCCTCAGTAATAAGACCACGTTTATAGTTCTTTGTGATCTTATCTACAGTATCCTGTGCAGCCTTGATCATCTCAGGCTTCTGCGGCGGCACGGTCATATCAGAAATAGATACAGTCATGGCAGCTCTTGTAGAATACTTGTAACCCATAGCTTTGATAGAGTCCAGAACCTCAGCAGTCTTGGTTGCTCCGTGAGTATTAATAACTTTTTCAAGGATCTGTTTCAGCTGTTTCTTACCAACCAGGAAGTCAACCTCAAGAAGAAGCTCATTTCCCGGAATGCTTCTGTCAACAAATCCAAGATCCTGTGGCAGGATCTCATTGAACAGGAAACGTCCCAGTGTAGACTTCACGTTGCCTGTGAAAGTGCTTCCATCCGGCATTACCTTGCTACAGCGGACAAGAATCTTGGACTGCAGAGTAATTACCTGGTTCTCATATGCCAGAATTGCCTCGTTTACGCTCTTAAAGAACTTTCCTTCTCCCTTGTTTCCAGGTCTTTCCTGTGTCAGATAGTAAATACCAAGGACCATATCCTGTGAAGGAACGGCTACCGGTCCACCATCAGAAGGTTTCAGAAGGTTGTTCGGAGACAGAAGCAGGAAACGGCACTCTGCCTGTGCTTCCTGGGACAGTGGAAGATGGACAGCCATCTGGTCACCATCGAAGTCAGCGTTGAAAGCGGTACAAACAAGCGGATGAAGCTTAATAGCCTTACCTTCTACAAGGATCGGCTCAAACGCCTGGATCCCCAGACGATGCAGTGTAGGTGCACGGTTCAGCATAACCGGATGTTCTTTGATAACATCTTCCAGAACGTCCCATACAGCTGGCTCAAGCTTCTCTACCATCTTCTTGGCATTCTTAATATTGTGAGAGGTACCGTTTGCTACCAGTTCTTTCATAACAAAAGGCTTAAACAGCTCGATTGCCATCTCTTTTGGCAGACCGCACTGATAAATCTTCAGCTCTGGTCCAACAACAATAACGGAACGTCCGGAGTAGTCAACACGCTTACCAAGAAGGTTCTGACGGAAACGTCCGGATTTACCTTTCAGCATGTCAGAAAGGGATTTCAGGGCTCTGTTTCCAGGACCTGTAACCGGACGGCCACGACGACCATTGTCGATCAGGGCATCAACTGCTTCCTGAAGCATACGTTTCTCATTGCGGACAATGATATCCGGAGCACCAAGCTCCAGCAGTCTTTTCAGACGATTATTACGATTAATGATTCTTCTGTACAGATCATTCAGGTCAGATGTCGCAAAACGTCCACCATCCAGCTGTACCATAGGACGAAGATCTGGCGGGATTACAGGAACAACATCAAGAATCATCCACTCAGGACGGTTTCCTGACTCACGGAAAGATTCAACAACCTCAAGACGTTTGATGATCCTTGCACGCTTCTGGCCTGTTGCCTTAACCAGCTCTGCCTTTAATTCAGCGGAATCCTTCTCAAGGTCGATAGCCATAAGGAGCTCTTTGATAGCCTCAGCACCCATGCCTACGCGGAAGTTATTTCCGTAAGACTCACGGGCATCCTGATATTCTCTCTCAGTAAGGATCTGCTTGTACTGGAGTCCGGAATCTGCCGGATCCAGTACAATATAATTTGCAAAGTAAAGAACTTTCTCCAGTGTTCTTGGAGTCAGATCCAGGATAAGTCCCATGCGGGACGGAATACCCTTGAAATACCAGATATGGGAAACAGGAGCAGCAAGCTCAATGTGACCCATACGCTCTCTACGAACGGAAGCCTTGGTAACCTCAACGCCGCATCGGTCGCAGACAACACCTTTATAACGGATTTTCTTATATTTACCACAGTGGCACTCCCAGTCCTTGCTTGGTCCGAAAATTCTTTCACAGAAAAGTCCGTCTTTCTCCGGTTTCAAGGTACGGTAGTTGATGGTTTCCGGTTTTGTAACCTCACCTCTTGACCACTCTCTGATCTTTTCCGGGGACGCCAGTCCGATTTTAATGGCATCAAAAGTCATTGGCTGATATGTTTCATTGGTATTGGTTGATTCTGCCATGTATTCTTTTCCCCTTTCTACTCTTCGATATCATCGTAGGAATCGTCGATTTCGGATTCATAATCCTCTTCTTCGTCCTCGTCCACATCAACAAGTTCCTCTCCGTCAAACTCCTGCTTGGTATAGCCATGTTTGCTGAAGGATTCCTCTCCTCTGTGGCCGCGGGAATCTCCCTCGATAACTGCACGAAGATCGGTTTCGCCGTAATCTACATTCTCCATGATCTGAACTTCTGTCTGATCATCTTTGAGCACACGTACATCCAATGCCAGGGACTGGAGCTCTTTAAGAAGAACCTTAAAGGATTCCGGAATACCAGGCTCAGGGATGTTATCACCCTTGATGATTGCTTCATAAGTCTTCACACGACCGACTACATCATCGGATTTAACTGTCAGGATTTCCTGGAGTGTATAGGATGCACCGTATGCCTCCAGAGCCCAAACCTCCATCTCTCCGAAACGCTGTCCACCGAACTGAGCTTTACCACCCAGTGGCTGCTGTGTAACCAGAGAGTAAGGACCTGTGGAACGGGCATGGATCTTATCATCAACCAGATGATGCAGTTTCAGGTAATGCATGTGTCCGATTGTGGTCGGACCGTCGAAGAACTCTCCGGTACGTCCGTCACGAAGCTGTACTTTACCATCTCTGGAAATCGGAACACCTTTCCACAATGCTCTGTGGGCTTTGTTCTCATCCAGATACTGCATTACATCAGGTGCCAGAATGTCTTTGTATTTCTCACGGAACTCTTCAAAATCTTCTGTATTTACATAGTCATTTGCAAGTTCCAGTGTATCCTGGATATCATTCTCGTTTGCACCATCGAATACCGGTGTGGAAATATTAAAGCCAAGTGCTTTGGCAGCAAGACTTAAATGAATTTCCAGGACCTGTCCAATGTTCATACGGGAAGGTACACCCAGCGGGTTCAGCACGATATCCAGTGGACGTCCGTTCGGAAGGAATGGCATATCCTCAACCGGAAGTACACGGGAAACGACACCCTTGTTACCATGACGACCAGCCATCTTATCACCAACGGAGATTTTTCTCTTCTGTGCGATATAGATACGTACAGACTGATTAACTCCTGGAGACAGCTCATCACCATTTTCTCTTGTGAATACCTTGGCGTCTACAACGATACCATACTCACCGTGTGGTACCTTAAGGGAAGTATCACGAACCTCGCGTGCTTTCTCACCAAAGATTGCACGAAGAAGTCTCTCCTCTGCTGTAAGCTCAGTCTCTCCCTTAGGAGTAACCTTACCAACAAGGATATCACCAGCACGAACCTCTGCACCGATACGAATGATTCCGCGCTCATCAAGATCCTTGAGTGCATCATCACCTACGCCTGGAACATCACGGGTGATTTCTTCCGGTCCAAGCTTTGTATCACGGGATTCTGCTTCATATTCTTCAATGTGAACAGATGTATAAACATCGTTCTGTACAAGTTTCTCACTTAACAGTACGGCATCCTCGTAGTTATAACCTTCCCAGGTCATAAATCCGATCAGAGGGTTCTTGCCAAGAGCAAGCTCTCCCTGAGAAGTAGACGGACCATCGGCAATAACATCACCTGCTTCAACGTGCTCGCCCTGATTAACGATCGGACGCTGGTTGTAGCAGTTGCTCTGGTTACTGCGCATGAATTTGGTAAGATGATAATCATCTTTTGTTCCATCATCATTCTTGATGCTGATATCGGTAGATGTGGAGCGAAGTACAGTACCAGACTTTCTTGCAACCACACAAACACCGGAGTCAACAGCTGTCTTTGCTTCCATTCCTGTACCAACAACTGGTGCTTCTGTGGTAAGAAGCGGAACAGCCTGACGCTGCATGTTTGATCCCATCAGCGCACGGTTCGCATCGTCGTTCTGAAGGAATGGAATCAGGGCTGTAGCTACAGAGAATACCATCTTAGGAGATACGTCCATGTAATCAAACATCTGACGCTCATACTCCTGAGTCTCTTCACGATAACGACCGGAAACGTTCTTACGAACGAAATGTCCTTCTGCGTCAAGTGCCTCATTCGCCTGTGCTACATGGTAGTTATCCTCTTCATCTGCGGTCATGTAAACAACTTCGTCAGTTACACGCGGATTCATAGGATCAGTTTTATCAATCTTACGGTAAGGTGCCTCAACAAATCCGTACTGATTCAGCTTTGCATAAGATGCAAGGGAGTTGATCAGACCGATGTTCGGACCCTCAGGAGTCTCGATCGGGCACATTCTTCCGTAATGGGAATAGTGAACGTCTCGAACCTCGAATCCGGCTCTGTCTCGTGACAAACCGCCAGGTCCAAGTGCGGAAAGACGTCTCTTATGGGTCAGCTCACCAAGAGGGTTGTTCTGATCCATGAACTGTGACAGCTGGGAGGATCCAAAGAACTCTTTTACAGCAGCTGTTACAGGTTTGATATTGATCAGGGACTGCGGGGAAATGCTCTCCACATCCTGTGTTGTCATTCTCTCACGAACCACACGCTCAAGTCTGGAAAGACCGATACGGTACTGATTCTGAAGCAGTTCACCAACCGCACGGATACGACGGTTTCCTAAGTGGTCGATGTCGTCGTCATTTCCAATGCCATATTCCAGATGCATATTGTAATTAATAGAAGCAAAAATATCTTCTCTTGTAATATGCTTCGGGATCAGGTCATGGATATCTCTGCGGATAGCGGCAATTCTGTCCTCAAGTGTGTCATTTTCTTCCAGAATTTTTTCGAGTACAGGGTAATATACTAACTCTGTAACCCCAAGCTCTTCCAGGTTCTCAATTTCTGGCAGATAGTGATGCATGTCTACCATTAAGTTAGAAAGAACTTTAATTCTGCGGTCTTCTTCACCCTGGATCCATACAAATGGAACTGCAGCGTTCTGAATGGCATCAGCCAGTTCTCTGGTTACGATAGTACCAGCCTCTGCAAGAATTTCTCCTGTAGAGCCCTCAACCACATCGTCAGCCAGCTTATGACCAACAATTCGTTTATTGAAATGAAGTTTCTTATTAAATTTATAACGTCCGACCTTGGCAAGATCATATCTTCTCGGATCAAAGAACATCGCATTGATCAGGCTCTCTGCGCTCTCAACTGCAAGCGGCTCGCCTGGACGGATTTTCTTATACAGTTCAAGAAGACCTTCTTCATAATTCGTAGAAGTATCCTTTGTGAAACTTGCAAGGATCTTCGGCTCTTCGCCAAACAGATCAATGATCTCTGCATTGGAACCAACACCAAGTGCACGGATCAGTACAGTGATCGGAACCTTACGGGTTCTGTCCACACGCACATAGAATACATCGTTGGAGTCAGTCTCATATTCCAGCCATGCTCCTCTGTTAGGAATTACTGTACAGGAAAACAGTCTCTTACCGATTTTATCGTGTGCAATGGCATAATAGATTCCAGGGGAACGTACTAACTGGCTGACAATAACACGCTCAGCACCGTTAATGACGAAAGTTCCTGTCGCGGTCATAATCGGCAGGTCTCCCATGAAAATCTCGTGTTCGTTGATCTCATCTGTTTCCTTGTTAATCAGTCTCACTCGAACCTTCAAAGGTGCGGCATAAGTTACGTCACGTTCTTTACACTGCTCGATGGTGTATTTAGCCTCTTTTTCATCAAATGTGAAGCCGATGAATTCAAGACTGAGCTTTCCGCCGTAGTCTGCGATTGGAGAAATATCGTCGAATACTTCATTCAATCCTTCGTCGAGAAACCACTGGTAAGAATCCTTCTGGACCTCGATCAAGTTCGGCATTTCCAGGACTTCTTTTTGTCTCTGGTAGCTCATTCGCATGCTTTTTCCAGTTTTTACAGAACGAATTCTGTTTTTTTCCATTGACGTTTCACCCCTGTTTTATTTTATTTATTACAACATCAGCCCGCTCTGCTGCATAAGCATAGTAGGCATATCTTGCCATAATATAGCATTCTTCACTATAGCACAACAAAAAAAGCCTGTCAAGCACTTTTCTGTTGTTTTTTCATTTGTTTTTTTATTTGTAATTGCTGAATAGTTATAATTTATTTTACTTTTCTCTTACTATAAGAAAGGTTTCCATATTTATCCGATAATACAAAGAGAAGCTTCGTTCCTTTTTTCTGTTTTTTGATAGAAATATTATATTTCTTTCGGGAATTGATGCTTCCTCTGCCGATTTTTTTATTCTTGTTTCTGCTCACTGCATAAATTGTAAGCTTCTTTCCACCCGCCGCTTTGCCTGTGATCTTCACTGACTTTCTGGTAATCTTAGACGCAGTGGGCATTTTCACGGAAATGATTCCAGTGCTGTTTTCCGCATAAATTGCATAAGTACTGCCATTATTCTCCAGACGGTTCTTTTTGTTTCCGGAAATCTTTGACCTGCTTACATATAAACCGCATTTTCTGCTGCCAGTAACCGCATTTCCATAAAGTTTTCCGGTCTGACTTGCGATCACTTGGATTCCTCTGCCATTCACATTCGTAATCCTGTTAGATTTTATAACAGCATTTCCAATATTTTCCACATATATTCCGTCCAGCATACAGCCTTTCACCTGATTCGCTGTGATCTGACAGCCCTCGCTGCCCCAGAGAACAATTCCGTTCTTTTTTCCGGAGGATATACGGTTCCGGCTTACTTCACACCCGTCAGAGCCATTTTCCATAAGAATTCCATCGCCGCCGATACCTGAAATCACATTATCCAGGACTTGATTCTCTGTGGATGGAGTCCCCAGCTTTCCTCCGTCATAAGCGTAGATTCCTACATTTTTACAACCTGATACCTGATTATCTTTTATCACATTTTTAGAAGAAGCAGACAGATAAATTCCCATGTTGGAAAAGGATGCAGTTTTTTGCAGCTTCAACTGATTATCTTCCACTGTACAGCCATCAGCAAGATAAAGGCGAATTCCATTTCCAGTCCCTGTGATCATATTTCCCTTTACCGCAACACCGTTTTCCTTATAAATACCTACCGGAATTCCCTTAGCCTGTGCTTTTGAACTGTCACTTACACAGGCTCCCTGGACTTCAATTCCATATCCTCTCCATATGTTTCCATTGATCTGGCTCACTGAAGAAATAGAAATCTGATTATTTTTCACGGAAATGCCCGCATTCTGGTGGTTTCCTTCCATTCCTGCAACAGTTCCCGGTATAAGATGGGTATTCGGGAAATACATGCAGCTCACAAGCACTCCGCCGCCTGCATTCTCTATTATATTGTCCTCCACAGCAGAATCCACGTAATTCAGGCACCAGACAGCTCTCTTTTTCACATTTCGAAAGGTATTCCCCTGAATCACAATATTCCGGTATGGCCTGTCGTAGATCATGCTGTGGCTGCCCACTCCTGCAAACACATCCTCAAAAACGTTATCCGTAATCCTGATATTCTCACAGACAGCTCCGTCAAAGGGCTGATATCCTGGAAAAATATAATCCAAACATGCATCCAGCTGAATGCATTCCTGTCCGCCGCCTTCATATTCCTGCCAATATCCCCGGAATGTACAGCCAGTCACAGTTACATCTTCCGTACCTGCCAGCTCAAGAAAATGAGATTTCAAATTGTTTAGAAATGTTACGTTCTTCACAGTTACGTGTCTGGCATGTCCAATCCTGAAGCCTACAAAACCGCCTGTGCCTTCCTTATCTTCGACAACCGGATAATTCAGATCCCAGGTTCCGCCTTCAATGGTGATATTGTGATATCCATCATAACCTCCGGCAGAAAGTATGTCATCTCCCAGTCTGAGGACCACATGCTTATCTGTACAGGTTTTCGTCAGCACAGCCCCTTCTGCATAAAGAGTAAGATTGCTGTACATATGGATAGTTCCGGAAATCAGATAGCTTCCCTGCGGGATAATTACCGTACAAGGAGTTTCATCTGTAGCTCTCTGCCCCATAAAGTGAAGCACTGTATTCAAAGTTTCGGTAATATCACTTCCATCAGCCACATCTAAAGTCACCACTGCAGCGCCTTCTGGAATAGTCGCCAGAATCTGCTGTTCATTATCAGAAGGTACAGGTGTAAGCAGAGCTTCTTCTGGCTCCTCTTCAAAATCATTATCAGACTCATCTGCTGAAAAAAATCCCACCTCAGCTGTTCCGCCATAGAAGCCAGTCTCATCCTCTTCCATTTCTGGCTCAAGATCGCAATCTGAAAAGCTGTCTTCAAAATTCTCCGTCACATTTTCTGCTGATTCAGCATATATAACAGAACTGCCTCCCAGATATAAAGATACTCCCAGTAATGTTACAGTCAAAAACATTTTTATATTCATTCAGAATCTCCTTGCACAAAAAGAATCCTGATTGCAGGAAACTCCAACAGAATTTCCTGTTACACAAAAAAATCCCCGCAGTGGCCTGCACGACAGACTTCTGCGGGGAGCATGGTTCGCTTAAATACACCTAAATTATTTAAGAGTAACTTTAGCGCCTTCAGCCTCAAGTTTAGTTTTGATATCCTCAGCCTCTGCTTTGGAAGCGCCCTCTTTAACCATTTTCGGAGCACCATCAACAACTTCTTTAGCTTCTTTAAGACCTAAGCCTGTGATCTCACGAACAACTTTGATAACTTTAACTTTGTTAGGACCTACTTCTGTAAGCTCTACGTCAAACTCATCTTTCTCCTCAGCTGCTTCACCAGCACCTGCTGCTGCTACAACAACGCCTGCTGCTGCGGATACACCGAACTCTTCCTCGCAAGCTTTTACTAAATCATTTAACTCTAATACAGATAACTCTTTGATTGCTTCGATAAACTCAGCTGTTGTTAACTTTGCCATTATAATTTTCCTCCATTTTTAAATTTTTTGTGGAATCAATGATTCGATTCAGCGACAGAAACTTAAATTATTCTGCTGCTGGTGCCTCAGTCTCTCCACCCTTCTGCTCTGCGATCTGATTAAGCACACGAGCAAAGTTGGTAATAGGAGACTGGATACTTCCAAGCAGTTTGCCAAGAAGTTCTTCTCTGGACGGGATCTGGGACAATGCCTGGATTCCTGCCTGATCGTTGTAGTTACCCTCAACAATACCAGCAACTAACTCAAGTGCCGGATACTGTTTTGCAAATTTAGCAAGGATTCTTGCAGGAGCAGTAGCGTCTGTTGCAGAAATTGCAATAGCGTTTGTTCCATGTAAGTGCTTGTCAAGATCTGCACATGGAGTACCTTCAAATGCACGACGCATTAAAGTGTTTTTGTAAACCTTGTACTGTACGCCGGACTCTCTTAACTCTTTACGTAAAATAGTATCCTGCTCAACTGTAAGACCACTGTAGTCAACAAGAACAACAGCCTGTGCGTCTTTAATATTGTTAGCGATTTCTTCTACGATTGGTTGTTTCAGTTCTACTTTTGCCATGAAATGGTACACCTCCTTATAGAATTTGATATACCGCCAAAAAAAGCCTTACTGTAAGACAGCAAGGCTTAACGTAATTCTTACGAAAGAATACTTAGTCCTCGGTAGGCGTTTTAATCCTTATGCCTTACGGCACCTACTGTCTTCGGCAGCGTTCTGTAATAAAATACCACGTTCGATTTTATTTGTCAATAGTAATTTTAATTTTTTTACATCTGTTTTCTTACTACTCTGTACTCGTCCCCCATGCGGAAATAAGGGCAATCGTGATAGGTTCCTGTAATAAAACGATACATCTCATCTTCGTCAAGGTTCATATCACAAGTATAGCACTCGTAATCATCGTCGTAAGAATAGTTTACACAATATTCGCAGTTCGCCCCCTGCTTCTTTTTCATATTACATACCCTGCCTTCCTTGCGAGTATTTAAAAACATTCCCACAATCTGCACGTTTTAGAACGTGTTTGAAAAATCATTCCCACAATCTGCACGCCCCACTTTGCGGGAGATTTTGCCTGAATTCGGTTACCGTAGCCCGCTACGGCGCCCTCATCCAGTCAAAATCTCCCACAAATTGTGACGCACATCTTGCAGAAAGCCTTTTTCAGACACGCTCTAGAGAATTTCCATGGTCCAGGAAATCTGGCACTCCCTGCCAGCTTCCAGTGAAATAAGATTCTTCTGTTCCTCCAGATTTTCTGTAATTCCCTGTCTGGATGGAAGGGAACACCACGGCTCAATGCAAACATAAGGAGCATCCATGCAGGGCATATGCCAGAAACCGACATAAGGCATATCCACATAAGATACCTTCACTGCCTTTTTGCCCTTCGTACTGTGAAGCAGAACCTCTCCAGAGGTTTTCTCCAGCACAATAGCATCTTCATCAAAAAGATTATGACGAAGAGGAATCCGTCTGCCCTCCAAAAGTTCATAGGACTCCTTCCCCTCCACAAAACACTCCTGTGAAAAAAGAATGCGCTGCGGCTCACATGCCCTGGAAAATTCCAATTCATAATCCTCAAAGGAAAGTCCCTCTTCCATCGGAATATTAAATCCCGGGTGACCGCCGATTCCAAAATACATCGTTTTCTCATCCTTATTTTTTACCGAATAGAAAACTTTTAAAGTATTTTTCTCAAGCAGATATCGGATCTCAAAACGAAAATGAAATGGATACTGTTCCAAAGTTTCCCTGGTATCTTCCATTACAAACACCAGTTCATTCTCCCCTGCTTTCTCACAGGAGAAAACAGAATCCTTGGCAAAACCGTGAATGTCCATATGATAAGTCTTCCCCTGAAATATGTAGGATTTCTCCCATAATCTGGCAATATAGGGAAAAAGATTGGCACCATGCTCATTCCAGTATCTGTCATCTCCCTGCCAGATATACTCAAATCCGTCCTTATCTGTCACGGACCACAAAATAGCCCCTTCTGTGTCGGCCTTCACTTTAAGATATTCATTGCTGATCTCGTATTTCATCCCATTCCTCAACTTCCTGGCATCATATCGGGCCATGATAAAATCTCTTTGGCAATGACCTCTTCATAGTTGCCCTCAATATCCTGACTGCGTCCTGCTTCATAAATATTTGTCTCTGCTCCCCAGACACGGTCCTCATACTCCCACACATGGAATTTCAATCCTCGAAACAGAAAATCAAGACTTCCGCAGCCATCAATCTCTGTATATTCGTATTTGATATTCTTCTTTTTTAATGCATCCTGTACAATCTGTAACCGCATTTTTGTCACCTTCCTTTAGTCTCAAAGCGATACTTTTATGATCATTCTTTTTTCTGCTGACCATTATCTACATAAATTCTGTTCTTACCGGATTTCTTTGAAGCATACATTGCGTTATCCGCCGCCAGATACAGGCTTTCATAGTCGTTTCCAGCTGCAGGATAAGCCGCCGCTCCTATACTCACGGTAAAATGTGGTGTAGTCTCTGACTTTGCCAGAATATCAAGAATTTCCGCACCTTTTGCTTCAACAGCCGAAGCAAGCTCTGTATTTGTCATAAACACAATAAATTCATCACCGCCAAGACGACCGATAATATCCTCCCTGCGGAAATGTTCCTTCAAAAGTTTTACCAAAGTAATCAATGCAAGGTCACCTATTGCATGCCCCATTGTATCATTTACCGTTTTAAAATCATCAATATCGAGCATAAGCAGGTAACCTTTACACTCTTTATCCTGCATAAGCGTATTGATTTTCTGCTCTGCAGCCTTGCGGTTCAGAGCGCCTGTAAGACCATCAACAGAGGCTTTTTCACGAAGATCCTGTTCTCTGGTCATCTCATTCTGAACGTCAGAAATCTTGCCCAGAAATGCCTGTGGTGTACCAAGACGGCCTCGTATCAGACGGCCCATCCATCGCACCCAACGATAATTATCGTTCTTATCCTTAAAACGAATTACAAAATCATCAATCTCATCAGAATTATCACCAATTGTGGAAAGAAGTGCCTTTACCTTCGCCACATCATCTGGATGAACCATTGTGAAATCTGTGTCACTGTCAAAAGGCCTGATCGGACCGATTTCCTTCAGTCCAAATAAAGTCGTTATATTTGGCGTAAATACCAATGTTTTTTCCAGGCAGTCATATTCAAAAAGAACCGTGTCCGAAAACTCCGACAAAATGTCGTACCTTGCCTGACCTTTCATCACTTTCTTCTGCTGCTTCATATAGAATCGTACTGTAAAAAGCAGCATAATCAACGCGCATCCAAGAAGCGTAAAAATAATCATGCGGTTTCCATTGATGAGCACTGCTTTATAATTCTTCATTTTGGCGGAACGATATTCTGAAAACAGAATACAGTCTCTGCCTTCCAACTTGGATGCCACCAGATAGATATCCGTTTTCTCAAGCTCCGTGAAAATATGGGGTGCTCCATAGGTCAGCTTTTTAAGGGACTTTTCCACCTGGGAAATACTGTTATCCTTCACATGCTGCGAATGAAGCACTGTCGCCACCGTATATTCAATGTCAAAAATCCGCATATCTCCTGCCAGGATTTTCCCATCTGAATTGCACACATAGTGAAGCACATTCCCCTCGTCCTCGTTCAGAGCCTCCCAGGCTTCCTCCACCTTATCTGCTCCAGTTGAACCAGCCAGGAAATTCTCCATTTCTGTCAGTGCTTCCGAATGGGTGGATAAAAGTGATTCCTCCATAAGCTCTGTAAAAATCTTCTCTGTTCTTTGACGATATCTGCTCATAAGAAAAATCGTCAGAAACACCATCACAGCAAGACAGACCAGTCCGATGATCATTCCCTGCCGTTTCATTTTGTATTCAGGATTGTCTTTCACGCTTTTTTCCATATTAACGTCATCCATTCCAAGCCGTGACGGCTTTTATTCGTTATTTTTCAGTATAAAGCCTATATATTCTGCTGTCAAGCTTGTGATTTTTGGTCACTTTTTACAAGTCTTGTATTGGAAGGATACTTTTGTTTTATTCATAGGGTTCCATCTGCCGCTGAAATAATGTAAAGTGAATAAAACAAAAAGAAGCATATTGTGACCTATCATGCATCCCCAGGCAGACACAAGTCCCAGTCCAAGAAGATGGATGCAGATAAAAGTCCCCAGAATTCTTACACCCCACATTCCCGCTACATTGAAAATAAAGGGAGTTACTGTTTTCCCCACACCTTGCATCATGCCCTCGATCACAATAGGTACACCATAAAACGGTTCGGAAACAGCAACCATACGAAGTACCGTACTTCCCAGACGGATAACCTGCGCATCTGATGAAAACAGCCTAATCAATATCGGCGCAAAAATAAACAGCAGACTTCCGGAAATAACCATCAGTCCCACTTCCAACGGCACAATTGCCTTGGCAAGGCTGTTGAGTTTTTTATTGTCATTGGCCCCAAGAGCATTTCCTGCAAGAGTAGCCGCTGCTGTCTGCATTCCATATCCTGGAATATAAAAAGCAGATTCTACTGTATTGGCAATAGTATGGGCTGCCGTTGCAGTCTCGCCCAAAGAATTGATCATGGATGCAAATGCCACATATCCAAGGGACGTGGCAAATCGCTGAAACATATTTGGAACAGCCACCTTCAGACAAGGGCGCAGAACTGCAGAATCCGGCAGGAAGCTCTGACCCTTTGGAGATATATCAGTATGCTTCCATAATTTAACCGTAATTGCAATACCTCCAATGGTATAAGCTATAGCACTCGCAGCTGCTGCACCTTGAACGCCCCATCCCGCGCCTGGGATCACCAGTTCTTTTCCACCAATCAGCACAGTTCTGGTGGAATATATAAGAAAAAAGTTCAGTACAATGTTAATAACATTAAAGGCAACTCCTACCTGCATAGGGGTTTTGGTATCGCCCACTGCTCTCAGGACAGTTCCAAAAATAATGTTCGCAGTTCGAAAAAGCATCGGTGCATAGAGGATCAGGAAATAGCTGGATGCCAGTTTCTGAATAGAAGGATCTACCTGCATCCAAACAGGGACTTTACGGCTCAGTCCCATTGTCAGAATTGTAAAAAATATTCCTACGATCACAACTGTCAGCACAGCCTGTCCTGAAGCTTTTTTTGCCTGTTCTTTTTTTCCTGCTCCGATTGACTGGGATATGTATGCCAAAAATCCTATGCTGATCGCAGAAATCGTACTTCCAATCAGCCAGTTTACTGTACTGGTAGCTCCAACAGCGGCCGTTGCACTTGTTCCCAGGACGCCTACCATACCAGTGTCCATATATTGTACTGCAGTCTGCATCAGTTGTTCCAGCATAGTTGGCCACGCAAGAGAAAAAATAACTGGCAGCATTTCTTTTGTTCCCTGATCTGCCAGTCTGGATCTGTTTCTAGTTGATTTCATCTTATTTCTTCCTATTCTGTTACCTGTTATTTTATGATACCAGTGTCAAAAGGTCAAAAAGCCGTTCGTGCTTGCACGATAAGGTGTTTGAACTTGGGACATGCCAAATATGAGAAAGTAGCGATTTACGCAGTAAATCAGCAGATTTCGAATATTTGGAGGATTGCGGGAGCAGCGTAGCTGGATCGCAATCCGAGGTATCAAATGAGTGGCAAAAGACCTTTTGACACTCATATCATTTTATGAATTGATTTAAAAAATATTTTAACAGAATATAAAGAAAAAAAATAGGGTAAAAGTAAAGAAAAGGCAACAAAAAAACGATAACCAACCGGCTACCGTTTTCGTTCTGTACCTTCAAAACTACATACATGTTACATCCTAATGGAATCATTTTTCAACCTTGCGATTGTTGGTCAAGCCCTCACCCTATTAGTAACAGTCAGCTCCATGTGTTGCCACACTTCCACCCCTGCCCTATCTACCTCGTCGTCTTCAAGGGGGTTTACTTCTTTCGAATGGGACATCTCATCTT
>NZ_JBDGDM010000033.1:0-48467 GCF_040908885.1 Ruminococcus sp. RTP21358st1_G6_RTP21358_211008 | reverse complement strand
TTTAGACATAAAATATGCTCCCTCCTAAGTGACAAGTTTTTATTATTTCACTTGTCTACCTAGAAG
This sequence comes from Ruminococcus sp. RTP21358st1_G6_RTP21358_211008, assembly GCF_040908885.1. Classification (NCBI taxonomy): domain Bacteria; kingdom Bacillati; phylum Bacillota; class Clostridia; order Eubacteriales; family Oscillospiraceae; genus Ruminococcus; species Ruminococcus sp. RTP21358st1_G6_RTP21358_211008. The sequence goes on along the minus strand of NZ_JBDGDM010000033.1, from coordinate 48,401 downwards.
GGAGCATATCAAATAGACAGCCCCTTTTACGTTCAGAATCAATCTTCTTCCATCCATACCTTCATGGTTTTCAGAAGCTTTTGTTTCTCTGGAATACTCATTTTATGTACCTGCTCGGAAATCTCGCGGTCCAGGGCAGTTTCACGGTATTCAGAATCAATTCTGCCAATCAGGGAATCCAGGGAGATGTTCAGCAGTCTTGCATAATAAATAAGGATACGCAGGGACATTGCAGTACGGTTATTCTCCACGTTGCTGATGTAGCCAGGAGTTACATTCAGAGCTTTGGCAACTTCCGCCTGGGTAAGCTTCATTTTGATTCGCAGTTCTTTCATTCGGGATCCTAAGTTTTCGTAATCAATCTGATTCATATTCGTTCTCCAATCTTTTTAACAGGTGCCGAACTGGCTTACCTGTGATTTTACACGCATTTAAGCTGCTTTCCAATTTGAACAAAATCTTCTGCAAATTCTGACGCACATCTTGCAGAAAACCCTTTTCAAACAGTTTCTTCAAACATGCTCTGGCAATCTATGGAACGGTTTCACCGCTTCCTGATTGCCTGCGGGTTCTTATATTATGGAACGACAGCTTCTTTATCCATAATATAAAGTATATAGAAAATATATGAAAAATGTAAGCTGTAAATTGTATGCTATTTATTTTATAGCTATATATCTGTTGTCGTTATTTTGACATTTCTGTCAGATACCCATATAATAAAAAGTGAAATTGGAAACAGGAATCGAACAGTTTGAGGTAATCATAAGATGCAGGATACATTTGAAATGCTGGAGGAGCTTTTGGAACAGGAGCAATTTGAATTGCTGTTTCCGAAAGAAAACGGAGCACAGGCTGAATGGGAATGTTATGAGACATATGAAAATAATGAGAGAAAACAGGGCGAAAAAGACAGCCTTGCCAGAGTGGGAAAAGAGAAAAATCCAGGTGATATCCGCCTTGTTTATTTGATGAATGATGCCGTAGAAAGCTTTCTCATTTTCCGGGACGCCAGACTTACAGGCTCTTATCTGGAGAATTATGAAGGTCCTCTGAAATCATCCTTAAGTCAGGAAGGGGATGAATATATACTGGTAGTATGGCAGGGGGAGAACGTAGTCACCCTGTTTTTCAGAATGCTGGATCTGGAGGTTTATCTTTATAACTATGGGGAAATCGGTCATTTCTGGGTACCTGGGTATGAATATCTGCGTCAGCTGGAATATCGGATCGCCATTGCAAGAGATAAGCTGGAATATCTGGGAGAAGAGTTTTGCACAGAAAAAGAAAGGGCACTTGTGCAGCTGGCGGACTTTCCACCGTTGAATTATTGCTGTTATCCTGCAGTGCCGAAACAGTATATTGTGCCAAAGGAAGACCCCTGGAAGCCGTCTGCAGCAGCATTTCAAGTAATGGAAGAGCTAGCAAAAGAAGCTCGGGATTTTTCTCTGCTTCGGTTATTGCATGTTTATAAGAAATTTCCAGCTCCATTTATCGCCAGGATTTTTGCCAGGGTATTGCACAAGAATAAGCATAGTGCAGTGATTGATCTTCTTACCGGAAAAATAAAAAGCGCAGCGGCGGCTTATCCTGACCGGACTTTTGGAAATGAGGCTGATCAGCAGTTAAAAAGCCTGCTGTCAAAAGCGGGAAAACTGCAGGAAAAACTGACCCGGGACGGAATCCATGCAGAGATATTAAGAGAAGAGCCCTTTACAACAGCCAGAGACAGCCTGGATTTTCAGGTTTTTCTCATGGTTTGGAAAAAGGGCTGGCGGAATCGCAAGGTGGAAATCCGGAAACTGTGAATAAGAAATTATCGTGCTTTAACACTTCTCAGAAAATAACAGATCGCCCACGCAATACTCATCCCCGCGGCGATTCCAAATGCAAAGAGAAAGGTGTCCCTCCCATATTTAAGTGCCTGCATGGGATTTCCCTCTACAATACTGCTCATGCAGTAATAAAGGGTACTTCCGGGAATTAATGGAATCACGGAAGTAACGAAAAAAGAAGTGGAAGTTTCCTTGCAGATTCTTGCCAGGATTTCCGCATACACATCTGCAATAAAACCAGCCAGCAGTGCCGGAAGAAAAACACTTCCCCACAGACTCTTCCCAAAGAGAAAGACCAGCCAGCTAAGAAAACCACCGGCAGCAGCCAGCGGCAGATATTTAGTTTTCATGTGAAAAAGAAGACCAAAAGCCACAGATCCGATAGCTCCGGTAATCAGCTGTATAACCGTCATTGTGATCAAAGTCCAAACCTCCCAAAAAGAATAATTGCGCCCATAAAACCAAGTGCCAGTGCTGCTGCAAGAAGTAACGCGGCGATCAGCCTGATAATACCCGAAAGGGTATCACCAATGAGTACATCGCGGATCGCATTAGTTGACATAAGTCCTGGAATCAGAAGCATAATATCACCAATCATGATCTTATCCATGTGAAGGAAAGGACAGAGCAAAGTAAATCCGCAAATGGCGCAGCCTGTGAGAAAAGACGCTGCAAATTGGAAAGTAACCTCGTTCATACATACTGGTCTTAGATATTTTTGCAGGCTCCATATCAGGATTGCAGCAATGCCGGCAGTAATGGCATCCGGAATAGTGCCGCCGTAGAAAAGGGCAAAACTGCAGGCTGCAAGAACGCTTCCAAGCAGTTTCCAAAGAGGCTTAGGTCTGTTTGCATTGATCTTCTCAAATTCATTTCGCAGCTCCGCAGCAGAAACCGGATGACTGCAGAAACGGCGGCTCAGGTCATTGAGCTGCTCCAGCTTGGTGAAATCATTCCCCCCACATTCATGAATGCGCCGTGTCTGCGTCCGTGCGCCATCTCCGGGAAATTCCATAGTAATAACAATGCTGGACGTGATGACAAAAACATTCATATGGGTAGCACCACAGGCATAGCCCATCCGGTTCAGGGTGTCCTCCACCCGGAAAATTTCTGCGCCGCTGTTTAACAGTGCGTCGCCCATATCAAGAAAAACATGCAAATAATCTTTAGATGTCTGCATAAGGAATGCTCCTTTAAGTTATAGAAAAGCCTTGATGGGCAGGATTCTTTCGCGAATCATTTTGCTACGGGAATAAGATAAGTATAAAGCTTAATGGCAGGCAATACAACCGTTAAATAATTGATTTCCGGAATCTTGTATTCCATAAAATGCCCGATTGTGCTAACATAGAGCATAGTAGATTACGAAATATTTTCAGGAGGAAATTTAAATGGGTTGTACTACAATTTTAGTTGGAAAAAAGGCATCTTATGATGGTTCTACCATGATCGCAAGAAATGACGATTCCGGTTCCGGTCATTATATGCCAAAAAAATTTGTGGTGGTTCATCCGGAGGAACAGCCGCGGAAATATAAATCTGTGATTTCTCATGTGGAAATTGATCTTCCAGATGATCCAATGGGCTATACATCTGTGCCAAATGCAGTAGACGGCGAAGGAATCTGGGCAGCTAGCGGTGTAAATGAGGCAAATGTGGGAATGACTGCTACAGAAACGATTACCTCCAATCCCCGGGTACTTGGCGCGGATCCTCTGGTAACCTATCAGCCTGCAAAGGACGGTAAGGAGGAAGCAGCCGGTGGAATCGGAGAGGAAGATATTGTATCCATTGTTCTTCCATACATCCATAGCGCCCGCGAAGGGGTAATCCGCCTTGGAAGCATTCTGGAGAAATACGGAACCTATGAGATGAATGGAATTGCTTTCCAGGATCAAAACGAAATCTGGTGGCTGGAAACCATCGGCGGCCATCACTGGATGGCAAGAAAGGTTCCGGATGAGGCATATGTAGTAATGCCAAATCAGCTTGGAATTGATAAATTTGACTTGGAAAAGGCATTGCGGGATCAGGAAAAATATCGGTGCCCATGTGAGGAATATGCGGATCTGGAATACATGTGTTCCGCTGACCTGAAAGAATTTATCAGCAAAAATCACCTGGATCTTTCCATGGATGGTGTACTGAATCCAAGAGATGCGTTCGGAAGCCATGACGATTCCGACCATGTTTATAATACTCCTCGTGCATGGTATATGCTGAGAAACCTGAATCCGAAGACAAAAATCTGGGATGGCGTAAATGCAGAATTTACTCCATATTCTGATGATCTGCCATGGTGCATGATTCCGGAAAAAAAGATTACTGTAGAGGATGTGAAATATGTATTGTCCTCCCATTATCAGGGAACCTCTTATGATCCATATGCTTCCTATGGAGAAAAAGAACAGCGCGGAGCATTCCGTTCTATCGGTGTGAACCGTACAGATTTCCTGTCTCTGATCCAGATGAGACCAGGCATGGAAAAGGACTGCAATATTCTGGAATGGGTTGCATTTGCATCCAATGCATTTAATGTGCTGGTGCCGTTTTATGCCACAATTGATACCACTCCGGACTATTTTTCCAGCACCACCAGGGAAGTAACCACTGACAGCTTCTACTGGGTAAGCCGCATGATCGGTGCCATGGCAGATGCTTCTTATAAGAGCTCCATTTTCCATATTGAACGTTATCAGGAGCGTGTAATGTCAAAAGGCCACCAGCTGATTGGCAAATATGACGCTCTTCTGGAAAAAGAGTCTGACGCAGCGAAGCGAATGTCCCTTCGCCATCAGGCCAACCAGGAAATTGCGGATATGGTGAAAAAAGAGGCTTCTGACACACTGAATAAAGTGCTTTATGAGCTGAGTAATCAGATGAAGAATGCTTATTCCAGGTCTGATGCGTAATGTCAGAGCCTTTTTCAAACACGCTCTAGAAACCTGTGGACAAATTTCTTTCAATTTAATATAATAAAGTGCAGAAAGCAGTTACATAGGGAACCGGAATGAAAATTAAGGAGGCTGGAATGACAATAAAAGAATGTTATGAGAAAGTTGGCTCAGATTACGATGGAGTTCTGAAAAGACTGGGAAGCGAAGCACTTGTGAAAAGATTTGCAGTAAAATTTCTTAACGATCCAAGTTTTCAGGAGCTGACAGATGGTCTTGCCGCACAGGATGGAGAGAAAGCATTCCGTGCAGCCCATACCCTGAAGGGTGTGTGCCTGAACCTTGGATTTACAGAATTGTATAAGGTCAGTGCAGAGCTTACGGAGGTATTAAGAGGAAGAGAAACCGCAGGAAGTGATGAGCTTTACGCGCAGGTGAAAGAGCAGTACACGACCTTGACAGATGCTATCAGGGAACTGGCCGGTAATTAATGCCTGCTCCTATTCAGCAGATATCATCCCAAGAGATATTTTGTGAACTTCGTTTACAGAAAACCCAAGAAGTACGGTGCGAAAACATGGGAAACATGATTTCTGTGCATCGCGAAGAGTGTAACTATGAAGGAACGGAAGCGGACCTTATGGGCTGCCAGAAGCCATTGCGATTTTGTTTATCGTATTTTTGCATAAGTGGAAAAAGAATACACTGCTTAGTATTGGCGGTGGAACGATTTTGTATATGCTGCTGGTGCAGAGGGTGTTTTAGACCGTGTTTGAAAAAGTATTCCCGCAAATTGTGACGCACATCTTGCAGAAAGCCTTTTTCAAACACGCTCTGAAATTGGCAATACACCAAATCTAACATATCTAATCAGATATAGCAATATTCTATAACGAACTCAAGGTAAAATGAATTATACAAAATCCTCTTATCTTGCTATGATATGTTCAGACAAAAAAGAGAGAAAACATTTCTCTGAACGCGATCATACGAATCTGGAGGAAAATCATGGCAAGAGGAATCAATACAAAATGTTTACATTTGGAAGAAGAGGAAGGCTGTTGTAACAATTATGGCTCTATCAGTTTTCCGATTTATCAGACAGCAACATATGAGCATCCGGCAGTAGGCCAGAGTACAGGCTTTGACTACAGCAGACTGCAGAACCCGACCAGAGAGCATCTGGAAAAAATTGTAGCAACTTTGGAAAACGGAATCGATGCACTGGCTTTTTCCACTGGAATGGCAGCAATCACTCTGGTAATGGAGCTGTTTAAACCAGGAGACCATCTGATCATAGATGCAGACCTGTACGGCGGAAGCATCCGGCTTTTTGACAATGTTTCTTCGAAAAACGGGATCCATTTTTCCAGAATCGACTGTTGGAAAGAAAATGTGGAAAGTTATGTAAACGAAAACACAAAAGCAATTTATATTGAAACTCCAACCAACCCCATGATGAATGTCACTGATATTGCGGCACTTGCGGAAATTACAAAAAGACATAATCTCCTTCTCATAGTAGACAATACATTTTTATCTCCATATTTCCAGAATCCATTGGAACTGGGAGCGGACATTGTAGTGCACAGCGGAACCAAATTCCTGGGCGGACATAATGATACCTTGGCAGGATTTCTGGTAACCAACAGAGAGGATATCAGCGAAAAGCTTCGTTTTCTTATTAAAACCACAGGCTCCGGCCTGGCTCCTTTTGACAGCTGGCTGATCCTCCGCGGTATCAAAACTCTTGGAATCCGCATGGAGCAGGCACAGAAAAATGCTTTCAAAATCGCAGAATGGCTGAAAACAAAGAGCGCAGTGACCAGAGTAATCTATCCGGGATTACCAGATCACCCGGGATATGAGATTATGAAAAAGCAGGCCAGAGGATTTGGCTCCATGCTTACGTTCCAGCTGGAAAGCAAGGAATTTGCCCTTTCTGTCCTGGAAAAAGTGCGGATGATCAAGTTTGCAGAAAGTCTTGGCGGTGTGGAGACGTTGATCACATATCCAACTACCCAGACTCATGCGGATGTGCCGAAGGAGATACGGGAACGCAACGGAATTACAGAGGCGACCCTTCGCCTCTCTGTTGGAATCGAGGATACACAGGATCTTCTTGATGAATTTGAAAAAGTATTTGCAGAAACAGAGGAAGAATTACATGGCGGAAAGAAATCTTGATTTTGATAAAGTGATTAACAGAAAAAATACCAGATGTCTGAAATATGATTTTGCAGTAAAAAGGGGCAAGCCGGCAGATGTGCTGCCTCTTTGGGTCGCAGACATGGATTTTGAGACCTCTTCTTATATTGAGGATGCGCTGGTAGAGCGTGCAAAAGAGGGAATTTTCGGATACAGTGAGGTGCAGACCCCTTATTTTGAAATCTTGGCAAACTGGATGAAGACTCATCACAATTGGGACGTCCGGGAGGATTGGCTGATTAAAACGCCAGGAGTTGTTTTTGCCCTGGCTATGGCGGTGAAAGCATACACGCAGCCGGGAGACAGCGTGCTGATCCAGCTTCCCGTTTATTATCCTTTTTCAGAAGTTATTCGGGACAATGGCAGAAAAGTGGTGAGCAGCAATCTTTATCAGGGAGAAGACAACCGTTATCACATCGATTTCCAGGATTTTGAGAAGAAAATCGTGGAGGAAAATGTAAAACTGTTTTTCCTGTGCAATCCTCACAATCCGGTGGGAAGAGTGTGGAGCGCAGAAGAATTGGAAAAATTAGGAGATATCTGTGTAAAGAATGGTGTGACCGTTGTCAGTGATGAAATCCATCAGGATTTTGTTTTTAAGGGAAAGCATCAGGTGTTTGCCGGCCTGAAAAAGGAGTTTCAGGATATTTCCATTACCTGCACTTCCCCAAGTAAAACATTCAACCTTGCAAGTATGATGATTTCCAATATTTTTATTCCAAATCCGGAGCTTCGCCGAAAATTCCGGAAGCAGCTGGATGCGGCAGGAATCAGCCAGCTCGGGGTTCTGGGACTGGTGGCAACAGAGGCTGCTTATTCCAAAGGTGAAGAGTGGTACCAGGCAATGCATGCTTATGTGGAGGCGAATATCAATTACACAAAAGAGTATGTGGAAAAATATCTGCCTGGGGTGAAGATGACAGATCTGGAAGGCACGTATCTGGTATGGCTGGACTTCCGTGAGACAGGCCTGACCGTTGCGGAACTGGAGGATTTGATTCTTAACAAGGCCAGACTTTGGCTTGACAGTGGAAAGATTTTCGGAAAAGCAGGCGAAGGATTCCAGAGGATTAATGTGGCGTGTCCAAGGGCAACGCTGACGGAGGCGTTGGAGCGGATTAGAAAAGCGTTTTAAATGGAGATATTTTTACTTTCAGTTGTGTACACGCTCTAGGAATGGTAAAATGGAAAAAACATTTTGCGCATACACAGGAGAAAACCATGACCAACAAAATCGACCGTGAAGATATGCTGGCGCTGACCAGGAGGATGAATGTTGCCCGGAGTTCTTTTACAAGGATTGCGGGATGTTATGTGGATAAGGATGGGGACTTTGACGGCAGCTTTAACGTGAATTTTTTAAAGCTGTCCGCCGCAGAAAAGAAGAAAAACATTGAGCTTGCCAAGGTAGTTCCTTTTGCAGCAACAAATGTAAATCTGAAACGTTATGAATTTGTAGATGCAGACAGAAGGCCAGGAACCGTGTGGCAGCTTTTGATGGCAATCCGGGAATGTGGGCTGAAAAACGATGCTCTTATGGACAGTTTCTATGATCTTGTAATGGAGAATTATAAAAGCAGGAGACCTTATGCAGTTTATATTTTCCACGACAGATATGATATTCCGGCAAAGGCAGCAGATAAGGAGCGGTTGGGGGAATCAGAAGCTGTTTTTGAATATCTGATCTGTGTAATTTGTCCTCTTGCAGATGAATACGAGCCAGGTGAGCCGGAGTGCGGCTTTCTTTTTCCGGCATATACAGATGGAGGCGCAGACCTGAACCATGTTGCCGTATTCCAGAAGGATGCAGACAGGCCGCATCTGGAACTGGTGAGGTCGATTTTGCGGGTGAAATAATAAAAATTTAACAGTTGCTTTTGCAAAATATAAAAAAGGTACTCTGTTATATTGGTATCAACATAATTGATATTAATATAACAGAGTACCTTTTTACATAGTCTGGAGTTCTACTTTATGGGATATTTTCGTATTCCCGTATGATCTCCTTTGCAGCTGCATACTTCGTCCGCCAGTGCTTTAGCTGCATTGGATCCGGCGTGACGGAAGAAAGCCGTGTTTCATCTGAATTATGGGCGAGATCCGCAATCTTTACCTTACGAGCCAGCGGATTTTCGCAAAGTCTGCGCACATAATCCAGATAATCATCGGAAGGAGCGTGTGTAAGCAGCTGGACTGCCTCTGTGATCTCTCTTGGAAATTCCGCTTCCAGATCAGGAAGAGTCAGGGCAGTATCTTCCAGAACGTCATGAAGCAGGGCAATGCAGGTGGTAGTTTCATCTGTCATTTGTTCTGCAAGATGAACCGGGTGAAGAATATAAGGAACCCCACTCTGGTCGTATTGTCCTTCGTGTGCTTTATATGCAATTTTTATAGCTTTTATGGTTAAGGGAGTATAGACCATAGTTTATTCTGCAGGTGCAGCCTCCGTGTCTGTATTTAATGGAGTAAAAGCTGCCAGAATTTCATCTGCTTCTGCTGTGGTATCTGTGGTGTATGATAAAATAATGGAGACAAACTTTCCTCCCTGTTTGCGGGTACAATATTTCTGAAGAATTTCATAGTCATTGACTGCCACACTTGTTTCCATAACACGGAAATCCTGCCCGGCAATCTGTATATCTGTTACGTCCGAATAAGTATAGCCCATCCCGGTAGCATCCAACATCTGCTGTGCAGCCAGAAAATACTGGTCAACAGTCATATTCTCCAAAGAAGCATCCTCGACAACTAAGGAAACATTAGGAAAACCAGAGATGGAAGAAGCCATCATTTCATAAACAGTGCCGGACAAAGCATCCTCTCCAAGTTCCACCCCGGAAGCTTCCTCCAGAGTAGTCTGGCCCTGCTTCATAACAGACTGAAGCTCTTCCTCTGTATTCATGACTACTGTTTCCGGCGGTGTGAATTTCAGATTCAGCCACTCACTCTGAAAATCAGTGTCTGTGATGGTGCCTTTTTCATAAGGGATATCAGAAGTATCGGTTGTCTCCTGTGCAGTGCCGTCAGTGCTGCCCGCTGATGCCTCTTGTTCATTATCTGTATTTGTCATAGCTGCTGCATCAGCTGTCTGTGAGGTCTCCTCCGCCAGTACTGGAACAACAGCACCGGTGCAAAGGGAAAAAGCCAGCACAGCCGGTATTAGTAAGCTCTTTTTTCTTCGCATGAATTCGGTATCCTCCTAAGATTTATAATGCCAGAAAAGTTTGATGCATTCATTGAATAAAGAGGGGGATAAAATATCCCACAAATTGTGACGCACATTTTGCAGAAAGCCTTTTTCAAACATGCTCTGATGTCGTGAAACTATTATAGCAAATTCGAAATTACTTTCCTAGTGATAAAAGGTAGAAAAAAACGTGAAAAAATTGTGAAGGGTTACTGTTCGCTGGTGATTTGCTGTGGGGAGTTGCGTTTCCTATCATATTTCGTTATAATAAAAACCAAAGACTCAAAAACAGATTTTTACCGATTGACAACTTATTATACAAGGAGTTTCTATATGAGCTTTTGGAATACCCTGAAACAGAAATTACGAAGCTTTATTCCGGTAAGCCGCACCTATATGGACAATAAGCTGCGTGAACTGGAAAAAGAGAATAAACGCCAGGAAAAAATCCTCCTGGAGCTTCAGAAAAACAGCCAGTCCATGCTGGAGCTGAAGGAATATGTGTCACAGGAACTGCATCGCCGGGACGACTGGGGAAAACGGGCTGCACAGGTGCAGCGTGAAGCGAAAGAACGCCAGATCTGGGTGATCAAATGTCCTGCTCCTGAGGAAAAAAAGATCCGTTGGGGCGATTATGCGTATGCAGTTGCCTTGAAACGTTACCTGGATCGAATGGGAATGTACACTATAATTGACCTGCACGAAGACTGGGACTGTGAAGTGAACGCAGATGTGGTTCTTGTACTTCGAGGCTGCGAATTTTACCGTCCGGATCGTCGGAACACCAAATGCCTCTACATTATGTGGAATATCAGCCACCCGGAGATGGTTACTCAAGAAGAATACCAGCTCTATGATATTGTATGCGTAGGTTCCCGCCATTATGCCAGGGAGCTTCAGGCGAAGCTTACGGTTCCTGTTTATCCATTGCTTCAGTGTACAGACACTGAGCTTTTTTACCCGGATCAGGCAGCTGAATGCAGCCGTGGAAAAGATTATTTATTTATTGGAAATTCCCGTGGTGTGGCCCGCCCATGTGTATTATGGGCAGCACAGGATAAGCTTCCGCTGAAAATCTGGGGTGCCGGCTGGAAAGCCATGTTAGGCCCAGATAAGACCATGGTACAGGACGTTTTTATCGAAAACAGCCAGATTCCAGCCCTTTACCGAAGTGCCCGCGTCACATTGAATGACCACTGGAAAGACATGTTGGATTACCAGTTTGTGAATAATCGCATTTTCGACGCCCTGGCCTGCGGTCTCCCAGTAATATCTGACTGCTGCGATGAGCTCAGGGAAATCTTTCCGGAAGCAGTGCTGTACTATAGCAATAAAGAAGAATTCCACCAGTGCGTGAAGGAAATTGAGAACAACTATGAAGAAGTGAAAGCAAAAGTCGACGAGCAGTGGCCGGTGATTAAGGAGAAATATTCTTTTGAGACGAGAGCGCGAGAACTGGTGGAGATTGTGGAGAAACACAGAACGGAGAATTCATGGCTTCAATAAAAACAATATCAAAAATTTTGATCATTATACCAGCTTACAATGAAGCTGGATGCATAGAAAAGGTAGTAGACAATCTGGAAAGGAATTATCCTCAATATGATTACGTGGTGATCAATGATGGCTCCACCGATGATACCCGTAAGATATGTGCCCGCCGCGGTTATAATTTCATGGATCTTCCTGTAAACACCGGGCTTTCCGGCGCGATCAAAAGCGGTATGCGCTATGCGAACTATTATGGATATGATTACGTTCTCCAGCTGGACGGCGATGGTCAGCATGATCCAAAGTATATAGAGGATATGATTACGGAGATGGAGCGGACCGGTTGTGACATTGTGATCGGGTCCAGATTTAAAACCCAGCGGAAGCCTGTTAATTCCAGAATGATTGGAAGTCAGCTGCTTACCTACGCCATCATGATAACCACAGGCGGGAAATATATTGGAGATGTAACTTCCGGAATGCGCCTTTTTAATAAGCGCATGATCAAACGCTTTGGCTACGATATCAATTACAGTCCGGAACCGGATACCCTGGCATACCTTTTGAATTGCGGGGTAAAGATTGAAGAAGTGCAGGTAGAAATGCACGAGCGAATTGCCGGAACCAGCTACCTGGATTTTAAAAATTCCATTTGGTATATGATGAAAATGTTCTTTTCTATTTTTATTTTTCAATGGGTGCGTAAACGAGAGAAAGGAGACAAAAAATGAGCGACACGCTGAAAGGTTTACTTATTATTGCCTCTGTTCTGACTGTTGGATGGATTCTTCGAAAAATCCGAAAAAATAAAGTCAAAATGGAGGACGCTATTTTCTGGATTTTTTTTGCAGCCATTTTACTTTTGCTGGCAATCTTTCCGGAAATTTCCTATGAATTGTGTCGTATATTCGGAATTATGTCACCAAGTAATCTGGTGTTTCTGGTGATCATTTTCCTGCTGGTGGAAAAAATATTTACCTTATCTATTATTGTATCTCAGCTGGAAGACAAGATTGGAGTGTTATCTGCAGAAGTTGCGCTTCGTTCCAAGGCTGAGAATAAGAAGATTGATAAAGTAGATGAGAAAGAGACGTTATTGGAACGGGAAGAAGTAGAAAAGCAGGAGATAGAGGCTGAAATTGGTATTGGAGAGGGAAGATGACCAATGGTTTCCTTGAAAATCATTCCAGCAATCTGTACTCCCAACTTTTGGGGATATTTTGCAGAAAGCCTTTTTCAAACATGTTCTGGAATGAATATATCTAAAAGTTTATAGAGAAAATGAAAAATATGGGATTAAAGAATTTTGATAATAGTGATAAAATAAATCTTCATACATTTGCGGTATGCGCGTACGGTGAGAGTCCGTATTTGGAAGAATGTGTACAGTCTCTTCTGGCGCAGAAGGTCAGAACCAGAATTCTGATCGCGACTTCAACTCCCAATTCATATATATATGGAATTGGTGAGAAGTATGGAATACCTGTTCATATAAACCACGGTGAAAAAGGTCTTGCCGGAGACTGGAATTTTGCCTATAGCTGTGCAACAACACCGCTTGTAACCCTCGCTCATCAGGATGACAGATATTATGTAAACTACACGGAGGATGTACTGGCAGCTGCGAAGAAATGTCGTCATCCTCTTATTATTTTTACAGACTACAATGAACTTCGAAATGGAAAAACAGTGACAACTAACCGGCTTCTTAAGGTAAAACGCCTGCTTCTGACTCCTCTGAAACTGACAGTCTTTTGGAAAAACCGCTTTGTTCGGAGGAGAATTCTCTCTATAGGATCGGCTATCTGTTGCCCTGCAGTCACCCTTGTAAAAGAAAATCTGGACAGTTTTTCCTTTAAAAATAACATGAAAAGCAACATTGACTGGCAGGCATGGGAGGAACTTTCCAGGCGGATCGGCGAATTCGCCTATACTGCCCGCCCGGGAATGGAACACCGCATTCATCAGGGATCTACCACCTCAGAGCTGATCGAAGAGAATGGCCGAAGAGAAGAAGACCTCTATATGTTTCGTAAATTCTGGCCGGAGTGGGTGGCGAGAGGAATTGAGAGACTTTATCAGAGCAGTGAGAAGTCGAATGGGGTGTGAGGAGTCAGAAGTTCAACTGTGTATAGCATAACTGCAAGGAGAAAGCCATGCCTGAAGTATCAATTATCATTCCTGTTTATAACAATGAAAAGTATATAGAAAAATGTATCCATTCTGTTCTGAACCAAACCTTTGGAGAATTGGAAATAATTGCGGTTAATGATGGAAGTACAGATGAAAGCGGGAAAATTCTGAAAAACCTGGAGAGAGAAGATGTCCGGATTATTTTGTTAGAACAAAATAATCAAGGCGTAGCTGCTGCAAGAAATCTTGGAGTAAAAAAATCTACAGGAAAATATATTACATTTGTTGATGGCGACGACTATCTGAAAAATGATTATATTGAAAAAATGTATGATCTGGCGGAAAAAGAAAGCCTGGATATGGTGATCAGTGGTCTGACATATGTGGATGAAAGTGGAAAAGAACTGAACAAAATCATTCCAGGTGTGTATAAGCGTCTGGAAAACGAAGAATGGACTTTTCGGATTTCTGCCGTATGTTCTCATTTGTACCGGAGAGAGTTGTGGACGAAATACGATGTAAAATTTCAAAGCGGTGAACGAGGCGAAGATATGCCGATTTCTCTGTTTTTCAGTGCGGTATGTCCGCGAATCAATACCATACAGGAATGTGGATATTATTATGTACAGCATGCTTCTTCCGCAATACATAATTTTAAAGGTCTGGAAAAGTATTCCTTACCCTATAAAGGATTGAATCATACACTTGCTAAGGTGCAGAAAATAGGAATAGTGAATAGTCCGGAATTTTTTGAATTATTTGCATTGAGAATATTTTCTACCTGCCTGTTCCAGCTGGCACCAGGTGCGAGTAAGGTCAAAACAAGAGAACTATGCAATTATATTGAAAACACAGTAAATCGCTATTTTCCTCACTATTGGAGAAACAGCAAAGCTAGGCTGACGGTCAAAGCAGACATTCCATTTAGTCAGAAAGTAGCAGTAAGGGTACTGATGATTTTAATGAAAACCCGACTTCTTCACCCTTTCGGCTGGTTAATCAGCAATAAAAAATAAGCAACTGTTTGGTACTTTCGCAGTTACACGTTTCGAGATGTACAGTAATTATGCCTTGCCTGATTTCACACCGAGTTTCCCGGGGGTTCTAGGAACTATGTTCACAAACAAAGCCTCTCGGAATAGTTACCCTAAATAATTAAAATATTATCACATGTGAATAGGAAGATAAATGGACTATATAAGCTTCGTAATTTTACACTATAAAGATATCAAAGTGACAGACACCTGCGTACAATCAATTTTGGCAATGGAACAGCAGGAACGAATTCGAATTGTGATTGTGGACAATGACATTCAGAAATCGGAAAAAGACAGAAAAGAACTTTCCCTGAAATATCAGGAAAATTCCCAGATCAAGATTTTGCAGATAAAAGAAAACGGTGGATTTTCCTATGCAAACAACCAGGGCTATCAATATGCAAAAGAACATTTTGGAAATGGATACATTATTGTGCTGAATAATGACATTGAGTTTACACAAAAAAATTTTGTCAGTATATTGGAAGAAAGCTATCACAGTCATCCATGTCATATTATTGGTCCAGATGTGATCCGTCAGGGAACCGGCGAGCATCAGAATCCTATGGATACAAGGCTTCGTACCAAAGAAGAAGCCTGTTATACTATAAAAATGAATCGTCTGGCTCTACGCTTTTACCCGCTTTTGTATCCTGCGGTTTATTACATGCTTCAAAAAGCAGAAAAATCTAAACTGAAAAACAAAGAAAAACAGGCTGCTCTCAGTCACCAGCTTCAGACTGACGTTATCCCATTTGGCGCCTGTCTGATTTTTACACCATTATTTGCAGAAAAAGAAGAAAAAGCATTTGACCCGGAAACACAGTTTTTCTACGAAGAATATATACTTGCACTGCGCTGCAGGCGAAAAAATTACAAAATTGTATACGATCCATCAATGACCGTATACCACGAAAGCGGCGCCGCCACGAAAAAGAGTTATAGTACAGAGAAGAAACGAATCAGGTTTATGTTGGAGAAAACGGCGGCGGCTTGTGAGGTTTATTTGGAGATGTTGGGAGAATGAAGCAAAATCTTGTCTTTTATAGATGAATATGATAAACTTACTACGAAATTGGCTTGATGGCTAAGCTTGATATATTAACTGGGAAATATTGATGAAAAAAATATTGTATTTAATGGGAATAGACTGGTATTGGATAAAGCAAAGACCACAGATCATTGCAGAAATGCTGAATAAAGATTATGATGTAACTGTAGCTTATTATAAAGAACTGTTTGTGAAACAGTCTTTGAGAAAAAATAATGATGAATTAGAAAAGAGTATATCAATTTCTGCAATCCCATATCGTGATAAGAATAAAATTGCCTATGCTATTCAGAAGCTTTTGTTTCATAGAATAATGAAAAATGTGAAGCAATTTGATATAGTTTGGATTAGTCACCCTTTATTGTATAGGTATCTTCCTCCAAATTATGATGGTAAAGTGATTTATGACTGCATGGATAATCATGAAGCATTATGCAATGATAAGGAAATATGCAAAACAATAAAAAAAACAGAACAACAACTGGTGAAACGTGCAGATATAGTATTTGCCAGCAGCACAGGCCTCTTAAAAAAGGTGCAGAACCTGGGAGGTCAGACAAAAAGTATATTGATCAGGAATGGTTTTATTGCAGATCATATATATCCGCCGGAACCAGTCCGTCATGAAGATAAAGCGAAATATAAAATCGGATACTTTGGAACAATTGCTGAATGGTTTGATTTTGATTTGCTTTTGAAAAGTTTAGATAATTATCCAAATTTGGAATACTACTTGTGGGGACCCATATCCAATACTGAGGTGCCAAAACACCAGCGCATACATTGGAAAGGGGTGATTGAGCATAACAAGCTTTGGGAAAATGTTAAAGAAATGGATGCACTTATAATGCCCTTTAAGGTGAATGATATTATAAGGGACGTGGATCCGGTTAAGCTTTATGAGTATATCAGCATGGGAAAAAAAGTTATTTCAGTAAAATATCCTGAAGTTAGTGGATTTAGTACATTTACACATTTTTACAAAAATGAAAAAGAATTTTATACTTGTATAGATGAAGTAATGAAAATAACGGATGATACGGATTATAAGCTAAATGAACAACTGGAATTTTTAAAAGAAAACAGTTGGGATATTCGATATAATAAAATTAAACAATATATATAAGAGAGGAAAAAAGATGAAAGTAATGAGTGTGTTTGGAACACGTCCGGAAGCAATTAAGATGTGTCCATTAGTTAAGGTTCTGGAAGCGACAGAAGGAATTGAAAGCGTAGTTTGCCTAACCGGTCAGCATAAAGAGATGCTGCAGCAGGTAATTGATATTTTTGGAACAAAGGTAAAGTACAATCTTAATATTATGAAACCAAGACAGACACTGACTACTATTACAAGTAGTATTTTGGAAAAGATAGAGCCGGTATTAATTGAAGAAAAGCCTGATATCGTTTTGGTACATGGTGATACAACTACATCATTTGTTGTTGCATTAGCGGCATTTTATCAGCAGATTCCAGTTGGTCATGTAGAAGCTGGACTCAGAACTTATGATAAATATTCTCCGTTCCCAGAGGAAATGAACAGATGTTTAACAGGTCGTATTGCCGAACTTCATTTTGCTCCGACTGAAAATAATAAAAATAATCTGTTGCGTGAGGGCATTAATAAAAATATTTTTGTTACAGGAAATACAGTAATTGATGCGTTCCAGACAACAGTAAAAGAAGATTACAAATTTAAAGAAAAAGCACTTGAAAATGTGGATTTGAAAAATAAAAAATGTATTTTGATGACTGCACACAGAAGAGAAAATTTAGGACAACCTCTAGAGAATATTTGCAATGCAGTAAAACGCATTGTTGAAAAATATGAGGATATTGAAGTTGTATATCCGGTGCATCTTAATCCTGCGGTACAGGAAGTTGCACATCGTGTGCTTGATGGGGTAGACAGAGTTCATTTGGTAGCACCTTTGGATGTAGAGGATATGCATAATATTATGGATCGCAGTTTCCTGGTAATGACTGACTCAGGCGGACTTCAGGAAGAGGCTCCAGCTTGTGGAGTTCCCGTGCTTGTACTTAGAACGGAAACTGAGCGCCCAGAAGCAGTTCAGGCTGGAACTGTAAAAGTAGTGGGTGTAGATGAAGAGGTTATTTTTAATGAGGCAGTAAATCTGATTGATAACAAATCTGAATATGAAAAAATGGCGCATGCAGTAAATCCTTATGGGGATGGACATGCGAGTGAGAGAATTGCTACATATATAGAGAATTGGTTTAAAGGTGAATAAATGAAAGATACAATACAGATTTTGAAAGATATATGGAAAGATAGATTATTGCTTTTTTCATTATCTACTAAGGATTTTCAAAGAAAGTATTCAGGTACTTTCTTTGGGATTTTTTGGGCTATTGCACAGCCGTTGCTCACAATAATTGTATATTGGGTAGCATTTCAATATGGATTTAAAAGTCCCGATGTAGATGCAATCCCATATGCTGTTTGGTTTATTTGCGGTATCGTTCCGTGGCTTTATGTAACGGAAAGTTTTAGTTCTGCAAGCAATTGTTTTATAGAATATAATTACCTGATAAAAAAAGTAAAATTTAATGTAGTAATTTTACCATTAGTGAAAATCTTATCAGCTTTTTACATTCACATATTCTTTTGTCTCATTGCTGTTGGGGTTGCAGTGGGACTTAAAGTATGGCCAACTGTTTATATTATTCAGTTGTTATATTATATGGTAGCTAATATAATATTACTGTTTGCGCTTTCTCTTATTACTTCATCAATTGTTGTTTTTTTTAGAGATCTGAATCAGATTATATCTGTTATTTTGTTAATTGGAATGTGGGGAACTCCTATTGCGTGGACTTTAGCTGGTTTTCCCGAAGCAATTCACAAATATTTTAAACTAAATCCATTCTTTTATATAATTGAAGGATATAGAGATGCTATTTTGGGCAGGCAGTGGTTTTGGGAACATCCACATTTAACCTTATATTTTTGGGTGTTTGTAATAATTTTACTTGTTATTGGTGGCCGTATTTATGTGAAATTGAGACCACATTTTGCAGATACAGTATAAAGGAAGAATGAAATGAGTCAGGAAGCGGAAAATAAAATTGTTGTAAAGAATTTATCTAAGACTTTTGATATGTATAATTCTCCAATGGATAAATTGAAAGAAGCGCTTAGTCCCAGGGGAAAAATAAGACACACAGAGTTTCACGCATTAACTGATTTAAGTTTTAATGTAAAAAAAGGAGAGATTTTGGGCATTATGGGAAGAAATGGTGCCGGAAAATCTACCTTGTTAAAAATAATTACGGGAATATTGGAACCGACTAGTGGAAGTGTGGAGGTGAGTGGCAGGATATCTTCGCTGCTGGAACTGGGGACAGGTTTCAATATGGAATATACAGGTATTGAAAATATTTATTTTTATGGTACTCTTATGGGATTTACCAAGAAACAAATGGATAAGAAACTGGATGATATTATAAAGTTTGCAGAAATAGGAGATTATATAGATCAAGTTGTGAAAACATATTCAAGTGGTATGTTTGCACGGCTTGCTTTTTCATGTGCAATAAATGTTGAACCTGAGATATTGATTGTCGATGAGATTTTAAGTGTAGGTGATATGAGATTTCAGGCAAAATGTTTTAATAAATTTAAAGAATTTAAAGAACAAGGTGTAACGATTTTGTATGTGGGACATGATGTTGGTATGATGCGTACATTTTGTGACCGATGCATGTGGATTAATAATGGAAAATTAGTAGCAGAGGGGGATCCTACATTTATAACGGCTCAGTTTACGGAATTTATGTATTTGGATGATACGTCGGATTTTACATTGTACCAGAAGTTTTCTGAGGAGAAATCAGCCGAACTGGATGAAAAAAATAATGCTGAAGTAATTGATGATACCCAAAAAGAAGATGGAAAAAAAGAAGAAGTTATTTGTACTGAAGAAGTTGCTGTAAAGCCTGTAATATCTGAAAAAAGTAAGTTCTCAGATTGTCTTGCGCATTGGGGAACAAATGTGGGAATGGTTACTTCAATTAGAATGCTTGGAGAAGATGGAAAAGAAAAAAATCATTTTGATCCATATGAAAAAATTAAGATACAAGTAGAATTTGAAGATAACTTTGAATTGGACTATGAGTCTTTTTCTGTAGCAGTTTCTATAAAAAATAAAGAGGGAACAGATTTATGCGTAAAAACTACATATGATGAAGATGTTTTCCTTAAAAAACAAAAAAAACACTGTATTACTTTCGAATTTAAAACAATGTTGGCAAAAGGGGAATATTACTTAGTGGTGGCATTGGAAAATAGAGAAAATATGAATCCGACATATTACGAATATATAGAAGGCGCAAAGTTTTTTAAAGTATTTTCTGATAAAAAGATTTTTGGTATATATGATGTTGATGCGAAAATAACGATTCAGTAATTAATGGAGGAAGTATGAATATTAATTCAAAAGAGTATTGGGATGAAAGATTTGATACTAATTGGTTAGATTACGCTGGAGACAAACAGACTTTATTTTTTGCAGAACTGTTATGTGGAATGTTGCCACAGAGTCTGGTGAATGAAATTCGTGAAAAAGAATATTCTGTGTGTGATATGGGTTGCGCATTAGGGGAAGCTGTACCAGTTTTCTGTCGGAAATTTGCTGTAGATGTGGATGGCATGGATTTTTCAGAAGAGGCTGTAAAAAAAGCAGCAGAAACATATCCTGAGCATAAATTTTGGGTTGGTGATTTGACAAAATTAAACGCTGAGAAAACATATGATGTAATTATCTGTTCTAATGTATTGGAACATTTTGTGAATCCATGGAAGATTGCAAAAAATCTTTCTGAAGTTTCAAATAAATATATGATTCTAATGTTTCCATACAAAGAAACGTTGAAAATTGATGAGCATATGTATCATTTTTCAGAGCAGGTTATACCAATGAAGATTAATGATTTTTCATTAGTATATGTTAATACTATTGATGGAAAAGCTTTCAAAAATTCTTACTATCCGGATCAGCAGGTACTGCTTGTATATAAGAAAAAATGTGAAAATATGGTACTGCTTTCGGATGTAACAGAAGGTAGTGTTGGAGCTCAGAAAAGAAAAGATGATGAAGAGTGGTTGTCAAGACTGGATATATTAAAGGAAGAATTAAATGCGTCTAATGCAGCGCTTAGAGAACAAATAGCGGGGAAAGATAAAGATATAGAAATTCTGAATGCTGCTATTCATGAAAAAGATTTGGTTTTACAAGAAGAAAAACAGAAATATGAAAATGAAAAAGCGCAGTTAGAAGCTGAAAAAGTGCAGTTGGAAGATGAAAAGTTACAGCTAGAAGCTGAGATAGAAACCGAAAAAGCACAATTTATTACGAGAATTTGTGATTTAGAAAAAGAAGTCGAAGAGCATAAAAATGTCATAAAGCAGACAGAAGATTTTAAAGCTCAAAATAGTGGGAATTTGAATGAGATTGATCGATTGAATAATATTATTCTTCAGAAGGATAATACCATCCTTCAAGCCCGTTCTTTATGTTTGAATATAAATTCCAAGACATCTTACAAATTATTATGTGCTTTTGCACGCTTTGTTAAACAGTTTTTATGTGGTTCTCTCGCAGAAAAAAAGAAGTTTCTTGGAATTTGTAAACGATGTATTACAAGAGAAAGCAGTGAATTTTCAAAGAATGACGGATACAATATGGTATTAAATATTGTTAATGTGTTGGATTCTGTGAATGAAATTGCAATTCCTAGTCAGGCAGTAGAAAAAATTCAGGATAATCAGAATAGTATATTGAGTACGGGAGCTACTTTTAATCAGATTAATCCTAATCAGATTAATTCAATTACAGAAAAATGTTTGGAGCAAACTTATAATAAATCGGATATAATTATTTTTTCTGTAATTAATTATGAATTCAGATATCAGCGTCCACAGCATTTTGCAGCTAGATTTGCAGAAAATGGTCATCGTGTTTTTTACATAAACGCCAATTTTGTAAGTAAGGATAGTATAAAAAGTGTTTCAAATAATTTATATGCAGTAGATTTCCATAATGAAAATTGTAATGCTATTTATTATGCACCGGATTGTGTCGATTTTGACCAATGGTTTAGAGAAAAAATGGACAATTTGGTTAATTTATATGCAATCAGCGATGCTGTTATAGTTTTAGACTATCCTAATTGGGTTAATGGGGCGGAATATCTGCGAAAGACCTATGGATTTAAAATTACAGTAGACTATATGGATGATTTTACTGGATTTTTGGGAACTACAACAAATGCGTTGAAAGATAATTGTATTCATATGCTGAAAACCAGTGATATGGTTGTCGCAAGTTCAAATTTCTTACGTGATATCGCGACAAAATATGCAAAGAAAATTAATACTGTAAGAAATGGAACGGAAGTAGATCATTTCTATAAAGCATTTGAGATGGAAAATCATAAACAGAGACCTGTTATTGGATATTATGGTGCTGTTTCACATTGGTTTGCGTGGGAAAAAGTATGCTATATTGCTCAAAATATGCCAGAAGCAGATATTGTTATTATTGGTGAGGTAACAGAACATAGGGATAAACTGGAAAAATATAAGAATATTAAATTATTAGGGGAAATGAAATATGAAGATTTACCTAAACACTTAGCGTACTTTGATGTTTGTTTGATCCCCTTTGATACTTCGACTGATTTGATTAAGGCAACAAATCCTGTAAAATTTTATGAGTATTTAAGTGCTGGAAAGAGAATTGTTGCGACGGAAATTCCGGAATTAGAGCCCTTCAGAGATGAATATGTTTATATGTCAAATGACGACCAGAAGTTTCTTGAATATGTTAAAATGTGTTTATCTCATGAGGATAATCTGAAAAGTAAAGAAGAATGTATTGCTTTTGCTCGTGAAAATGATTGGCAAAAGAGATATGAGAAATTTGCAGAAGCGTGTCAGGAGGCAGTTCCGAAGGTAAGTATTGTTGTTTTGACTTACAATAATCTGGAACTTAATAAATATTGTATTGACAGCATTTTGAATAAAACGGCATATCCAAATTATGAACTATTGATTTTAGATAATTGTTCAACGGATGGAACAGTGGAATATTTAAAAGAATTAGATAAAAAGCAAGATCCAAGAGTAAAAATTATTATCAATGAGAAAAATAGTGGTTTTGCAGGCGGTAATAATATTGCAATTGATCAAGCAACTGGTGATTTTATAATGCTTTTAAATAATGATACGGTTGTTACACGCGGTTGGCTGACAAATGTAGTTAAGCACATGAGCAATGATCCAAAATGTGGAATGTGCGGTTCAGTAACAAACTCCATTGGAAATGAAGCTATGATAGGTGTTAATTATAAAAATATAAGAGAACTGGACAGTTTTGCGTACCAATATACTAGAATGCATAATAACGAATTGTATACAGAGGTAGACCGTTTGGCAATGTTTTGTACATTGATACGTAAAGAAATTATGAATCAGCATGGAAAGCTGGATGAAAATTATCAGGTTGGAATGTTCGAAGATGACGATTATGCTCAGGTAGTAGAAAAAGCTGGATACAAATTATTGATTGCTGAAGATGTATTTGTGCATCATGTGAATAATGCTTCTTTTAAAAAACTTCAATCCGAAGAATATAAAAAGATATTCGAAAAAAATAAGGAATATTTTGAAAAGAAATGGTCCGTTAAATGGAAAATGCCTAAATACAGAAATGGTGTAACGGCAGTGGTTAATGATGGAATGATGAAAATGCCAGTTAAATAAAAAATGTAATACTGTAGAAATTCTGCTGTTGAAAAACAGCAGAATTTCTACAGTATGTAAGTGCTTAGAAAGATTTTTATGGAGGAATAATGTGGCTTTTGCCATATAATGAGGGTATGAATAAAAAGTGTGTAAAAGTTGGAGGATGTTGCGCAGTCCTTTTTTTGGTTATAATACTTCCTGCATTAGTGATTGGAAAAGGAAGATTATTTATGAATGCGGATTTCAATTCGCAGCAAATTCCTTTTAATATTTTATGTAATAAGGCAATAAAAAATGGAGAATATTTTTGGAATTGGAATACAGATTTAGGAAGTAATTTTATTGCATCGTATTCTTTTTACAATATTGGAAGTCCTTTTTTCTGGATAATGCTATTGGTTCCGTCGAAGTATGTGGTTTATGCGATGGGTCCTTTATTAGTCCTTAAATTCATGGTTTCTGGTTGTTCTTCATATTTATATTTGAGTCAATATGTTAAAAATGGATATTTAGCGGCTATTGGTGCTGTGCTATATACTTTTTCAGGCTTTACATTTAGTAATTTATTCTATAATCATTTTATGGATGTAATAGCACTTTTTCCGCTTTTGCTATTGGCATTAGATCAAAATGTAAAAAATGGAAAAAAAAATTATTTTTCTATTATGGTGGCATTAATGGCAATGACAAACTATGTGTTCTTTGTTATGGAAGTTGTTTTTATAATTTTGTACTTTATATGCCAGGTGAGTGCAGGTGAATACAAAATAACATTAAAGAAATTTCTCAATTTAGCTATTGAATCTGTTTTAGGATTTTGCGCAAGTTGTATTATTGTGCTTCCTTCAGTTCTGGATCTTGTTGGAAATCCGCGCTCAATAGTTCATTTTTCAAATTATCGTGACATGTTGATTTATGCATTAAATCAGTATGTATTAATTATTAAAGCTGCATTTTTGCCATCAGATTTACAAAATGGAGCAGCATTATTTGAAAATCGTTACTCGTGTACAGAGTTATATTTACCAATGGTTGGAATGATTTTTGTAATTAGTTTTATTATTCATTGTAATAAAAAGAAAAATTTTATTTTCAACATGTTAATAGCCTGTATTTGCTTTTCCTTTGTTCCAGTTTTAAATAGTTCATTTCAGTTGTTTAATCAAGCGTACTATACAAGATGGTTTTTTATGTTTGTATTAGTTTTATCCTTGGCAAGTATAAAAGCGATAGAAAATAACTATGAAATAAAAACTGGTGCTATAATAAGCTGTATAATTATTTGTAGTTTATCAATTTATTTATATAAAGGAGACTATATAAATAATAATTTTTATATATGGATTTGGGTTAGTTCTTTATTGGGGATTGTTTTTACAGTTTTATTGGGAAAGAAAAAAGCTGAGAATACTTCTGTAAAAATGTTTATTGGAATTATATTTTTCGTACTTTTGAGTGGTGCAGGCCACTATTACAATACGTTTGACTATAATAACATTGATAGTTATTTTAATGATTTTATTGGGGAAAATAATGAAAATAGTCCAGATGATAAAGAGTTTTATAGAACCGAAAATAAAAATCAGTGGAATTCATCTATGGTATCTGATAATAAAGATATAATTTGTTGGAATAGTACGGTAAGCTCTTCTATTTTCTCATTTTATGAGAATGTTGGTGCCGGAAGATATGTTACTTCTTCACCAGATGATTCTTTATATGGTTTACGTGCATTATTGTCAGTGAAATATATTTATAATAAGGATAATGAGTGGTTAAATACTAAATTATATTCTTCGGATAATGTAAATACAATTTATGAAAATGTTGATTTCTTACCGATGGGATTTGGATATGATAATTATATATCTGAGTCAGAATATCAGGCTTTGCCAGTGGAAAACAGACATTTGGTATTGCTTAAAGCTCTTGTTTTAAGTGATGAGGACGTTCAAAAATATAATTCTCTTTTAAAAAAATTAGACAGTAGTGAGTTGGAGAACTTAAACTATGAATCATTTAAGCAGGATATCAATGAACGAAGAAAAGTCGTTTGTAATAATTTTCAACAGAAAAAAAATGGGTTTTCTGCTGAAATTGATTTAAAATCCGAAAAGATAATCTTTTTTAGTGTACCATATGAAAAAGGTTGGACTGCAACTATTAATGGTGAAAAAGCAGAGATACTAAAAGTAGATGATGGATTAATGGCAATTAAATGCCCAAAGGGACCAAACAACATACAATTTAATTATGTACCACAAGGTTTTGTGATTGGGGCAATGATATCAGTAGTAGCAGTGTTATTAATTGGATGCGGTGTATTATTAGCTCAAAAGGCGAAAAGGTAGAAGTAATGTATGGAAAAAGAAAGAGGATTTAATTTTAGTAGAATCTCAAAGAAAAAAATATTTAATATAATTTTTTTTATACTTTTTATAATGCTTGATTTTAAGATTATAATGAATATAAATATGGAAAGTATCAATTTAAAACAAGCATTTATAATATTGTTTGAGAATGTGCTTGCACTAGTAGTATTGTTAAGAAACGAAAACGCTGATAAGAAAAATACATTTATTATAAGAATCATAAATGTTTTCTCAGTATTTGCAAGCCCTTTTGGGGCTATGGTATTGGGGCAATTAATTGTAGGCGATGGAACATGGGGGCTTTATCCAGAATATATATGTATAAACCTTATTTTGTATATGTGTGTGTACATAATTTTATTTATGATTATAAAAAAGGCGCATATTACAATTTGTTTATATTTTATGT
Organism: Ruminococcus sp. RTP21358st1_G6_RTP21358_211008; assembly: GCF_040908885.1. Classification (NCBI taxonomy): domain Bacteria; kingdom Bacillati; phylum Bacillota; class Clostridia; order Eubacteriales; family Oscillospiraceae; genus Ruminococcus; species Ruminococcus sp. RTP21358st1_G6_RTP21358_211008. The sequence continues at coordinate 22,013 of NZ_JBDGDM010000033.1, read as the reverse complement.
TGGTAAGTGTTTTAGCGCTTACGAATTATTTTGTGAATATGTTTCGTGGTACGGCGTTTGTTTTAATGGATATAAATAGTGTAGGAACTGCACTTGAAGTGGTTGGAAATTATAGGTTTGAAATATCTACTGCTATATGTTTATGTTTATTTGCTACGTTGATATTTTTATTATATCAAATTGATTTTCAAACATTAGATGTAACGTTATTAGGAATTAATTCTGGATGGCTGCGGTGCGTAATTGTTTTAGGAATTGTAATAGGACTATATTGTGGAAAAAATTTTTTTGAAGCAGAAGATTTATATATGTGGGCTATCAATGGAGAATATATAAATAAAGGATATTTATATAAACTATTAAATGAATTTAAATATTTGGAAGTTCAAAAACCAGAAGGCTATTCGATTGAAAAAGTAGATGAAAGTATTTCAGAACTGGTTGGAGACAAGAACATTGGAACTAAAAATATGTTAACTACTCCAAAGAATTTAATTGTCATTATGAATGAAAGTTTAGCTGATTTTGGGGAATTTAGTAATTATATTGCTTCTGAAGACGTTTTATCCTATATTCATAGCTTAAATGGAAATGCAAGGAAAGGATTTTTATATGTTCCATCTTTTGGTGGTGGAACTTCTGATACAGAATATGAAGTGCTGACAGGAAACAGCAAAGAATTTATGCCAGTAGGTAGTAATGCATATCAATTATATTGTAAAAGATTGCAGTATGGATTGGCAAATACATTGAAAGAACAAAACTATACTACTATAGCAATACACCCTTATTATGCTAATGGATGGAACCGTCCACAAGTATATTCCAAAATGCAATTTGATGAGTTTATAACATTAGAAAATTGGGGAGAAGAGATAAATAATATTCGTGAATATGCAAGCGATAGATCCGCTTATAATAAGATAAAGCACATAGTTGAAAATAAAGATGATGAAAATCTATTTATTTTTTGTGTTACAATGCAAAACCATGGTGGATATGATGAAAATTCTGCCAATGGTTTTAAAACGAGTGTTTCATTATCTTACTCAGCAGAATATCCAATGGCAGAAACTTATTTATCTTTAGAAAAAGAATCTGATGCGGCATTTAAAGAATTAGTAGAATATTTTGAAAGTGTAGATGAACCGACAATGCTTGTTATGTATGGGGATCATTGGCCAAGTCTTGAGGAAGGATTTTTTTGGGCACTTTTTGAAAAAGATGTTAATACTTTAAACTGGAAGGAAGTACAGCAGGAACATCGTACGCCATATATAATATGGACAAATTATACTTTGGATTCAGAAAATGAAGATATGAGTTCAAATTATTTTGGAAGTTACATTTTAGAGCAAGCGGGATTGGAATTGACAGAATATAATAGAGCATTATTAAGTATGAAGGAAAAAATTCCGATTATAGGTACTGGTGCAATATGCGATAGTATGGGAAAATGGTATAAAATGGATGAACTTCCAAAAGAATATGAAGAACTAGTTAATTGCTATAAAATAGTACAATATAATAATGTTTTTGATAGAAAAAATCGAGTGGATTCTGTTTTTGATTTGAATTAATGTAATAGAATTGAAGAAAAACAATAGGAGGCCTTGAAAATGAAACCTGTTTTGTTCATAGTAATTCCTTGCTATAATGAGGAAAAGGTATTGCCAATTACAAGTACTATGTTTTTAAATAAAATAAATGAACTTGTGTCTGCAGGGAAAATTGCAGATTCAAGTAGAATTCTTTTTGTAAATGATGGTTCAAAAGATAAAACATGGGAAATTATAACTAGATTAGCTAAGACAGATCCCCATTACATAGGTATTTGTCAAAGCCGGAATAGAGGACATCAAAATGCGGTACTTGCTGGTTTGATGGAAGCAAAAGATAAATGTGATATTACAATTTCAATTGATTGTGATGGTCAGGATGATATCAATGCAATGGATGAAATGGTAGACGCTTATTTGGACGGATGCGAAGTTGTTTATGGCGTACGAAGTAAACGTGACACAGATACATTCTTTAAAAGGTTTACCGCCGAAGGTTTTTACAAATTATTAAATTGGATGGGGGTTGAGGTAGTATTTAACCATGCTGATTATCGCCTGCTTTCCAATAGAGTTTTAAGAGAATTTGCTAATTTTAAAGAGGTAAATATTTTTTTGCGTGGAATGGTACCTTTAGTTGGATTCAAGAGTACAAGTGTGTATTATGAAAGGCACGAAAGAATTGCAGGAGAAAGCCATTATCCGTTAAAGAAAATGTTGGCATTGGCTTTTGATGGAATTACTAGTCTTTCGGTTAAACCAATTAGAATGATAACAACTGCTGGTATATTGATTGCGTTTTTGAGTTTTATTGGAGTTATCTGGGCTGTTGTAGGCGCTTTGCTTGGAAAAACTGTTTCCGGATGGGCTAGCACGGTATGTATTGTGTGTTTTATGGGGGGGATTCAGTTACTGTGTTTAGGGGTAATTGGAGAGTATGTTGGAAAAATTTACATGGAATCTAAGCATAGACCAAGATATATTATTAGTGAACGTACATGGGAGAATGATAACGAAGAAGAGCTTAGGGTTAAGAAATGAAGAAAATAAAATTATTATATAAAAAATATAAAGAAATTATCAATTACATAATTGTTGGTGGAATGACGACTGTTGTTGGACTTGGAATATATTATATATTGGTTATTTCAGTACTGGATCCTTTAAAACCAGTTGAACTTCAAATCGCAAATATATGTTCTTGGATAGGTGCTGTCGCGTTTGCTTATTTTACAAACAGAAAATTTGTATTTGAGAGTCAAAATCAGAATAAAGTAAAAGAAGCATCCCAATTTATTTTGTCCAGAGTGGCTACGCTGTTTATTGATATGGGAGGAATGTTTTTTGGGGTTACACTTTGTAAAATTAATGACAAATTGTCAAAGATCATCGTTCAGGTAGTAGTTATAGTAGTTAATTATTTATTGAGTAAACTTATTGTTTTTAAGAAGGATAAAAGGTAAATAACATTTTGGGGGAATATATGGTTGTTTACTGGATAATCCAAAAAAGAAATTTGGTATTTAATCATAAAATATGCTATACTATCAAAACAGACTAAAAACTAAAAGGGGGACTATGTATGATTTTGACAGATAAAGATATCCGTGCTTTATGTACAAATGAAAAGAAAAGTACAGCTGGAATGATTAATCCCTTTTTTGAGGAGTCATTGCAGAGTGAGTCATATGATTTAGCAATAGGTAAACGTATTGCGGTACTAAAAAAGGAAGTTCGCTGTATTGATATTACCGATCAAAATAAAATTGATTCAATTTACGATGAAATGGAGCTTCCTGCTAGTGGTTATGTGTTATCTCCTAAAGAATATGTTCTTGTATCATTAAGGGAAAATATTGCGCTTCCAGAGAGTATTACAGCTCATATTCGTCCAAGAACGAGATTTACCAGATTGGGTCTGTTAGTAAGTGATCAGCATTGTAATAGTACTTATGAGGGAAATCTGAAACTAGGATTGTTTAATGCCACTGATTATGCAATTAAAATTTTTCCAGGGGTTAGAATTGCCCAGATAGTATTTGAAGAACTGAAAAGTACACCATCAAGCGAGAAGATGTATAAAAATAAAGTAAATGCTGTATATCAAAATGAACAGGAGTTTAGAGGTGCTGTTGCGTCCAAAAAGTTAGAAGATAAAGTGGCTGAAGCAGTAAGTCTTTTATTAAAGAGGGATAATTAAATGGCAACAAGCTTAGATAATTTGATTGATAATTATGTACAGCTGAAAAAGGATATTTTATTCTCGAAGGTAAATGATGAGGATTTGGCTCTTTTTATTGACATGACGAAGAAAGAATTGAAAAGAGAAATTCGGGAAGAAATTGAAGAAGAGGTAAAGGAACGTGCATTAAAAAAAGCGCAGAACGAGATTGAGGAAAAAGCAGGACTGCGACGAATTGCTGAGTTTAAAAAGTTAGCTTTGGATGGATTTATTGTGGCTATTTTTGTAGGGTATTTGTTAACCAGGTAACAGAGATTATAGGACACTTAAAAAGGACATCTGTGCTTGTCGACATAAAGCCAACAATCTGGCTGGCAATTGGTTTTTTCTTTATATGTGTAATAATTTTCTTATGGAGATTTTTAGCCGAACTTGTCAAGCTAATAAAAAAGGAGCATAACGATGAGACAAATTGAGACGAACAGAAAGTATAAGCATTTTAAAGGAAATGAATATAAAGTTTTATATATAGCAGAGCATTCTGAAACTGGAGAACAGTTTGTTGTGTATCAGGCTTTGTATGGTGACTTTAAAGTGTATATTAGGCCTTTAGAAATGTTTGCCTCAGAAGTGGATCGTGATAAGTACCCGGAAGTGAAGCAACGATATAGATTTGAACTTGTAGAAGACTAGATAATCCCCTTGCCCGCCGATTTCCCATGTAGTACAATGTAACTACATAAGCAATCGGCGGATTTTTATTTCTTTAAAAATATATTATTATGAAATGGGAGGGCGCTTAAATGAAGATTGGTGAAAACTCCAAATCGGAACAGATAAACAATCAGTTATCAGTATCAGAACAGCAAAGTAGCAGTAAAATGAAAATAAAAAACACCTCCCACCAGACAATTTCCCTCGGCAATACCGCCTTCGCATCCATTCGGGAAGCCAATAGCTTCTACATTGACAAAACAGATTTTATCCGCCAATGGTGGAAAAGCCAGGATGTTGCTACGTTGATAACGCGGCCAAGGCGATTCGGAAAATCTTTAAATTTAAATATGCTTGAATGCTTTTTCTCAGAAAAATACAGGGGAGAAGGAGAACTGTTTCGGGGATTATCAATCTGGAATCATGAGAAATATAGAGAAATTCAGGGAACATACCCTGTGATTTTTTTCAGTTTCGCAGACATAAAAGGGCAGACTTTTACCTCCGCCCGGGAGGCAATCTGTCAGGTAATTCAGGATTTATATGCCGAATTTGGATTTTTAAAGGAAAGTGAACGCTTAAGTCAGGAAGAAAAAGATTATTTTTCTCTGGTTGCGCCAACGATGTCCGATGCGGTTGCTGCAATGTCACTGAAGCGTCTTTCTATGTGCTTACACAGTTATTACGGAAAAAAGGTTCTGATTTTTCTTGATGAGTACGATACGCCGTTGCAGGAAGCTTACATGTATGGATTTTGGGACGAATTGACAGGTTTTATGCGTGGATTATTTAATTCCACATTTAAGACAAATCCTTATCTGGAACGAGCTCTGTTGACAGGAATAACGCGGGTTAGTAAAGAGTCTATTTTTTCTGATCTAAACAATTTAACAGTTATAACTACTACTTCTGAGCAATATGCTGATTGCTTTGGATTTACAGAAACAGAAGTATTTGACGCCCTGGAAAAGTATGGAATGTCAGATCGGCAAGTCGAAGTTCAGACATGGTATGACGGATTTTCCTTTGGAAACAAAAAGGATATTTATAATCCATGGTCAATCACATGTTTTTTGAAAGAGAAGAAGCTAAGACCCTACTGGGCAAATACCAGTTCCAATCAGCTTGTGGGAAAACTGGTAAGAGAAGGATCTGCTCAGATAAAAATGGTCATGGAAGATCTGTTGGCAGGGAAAAGCTTTCAGACGGAAATTGACGAGGAAATTATTTTTGAGCAGCTGCAGCGGAAGAAGGGGGCAATCTGGAGTCTGTTTCTTGCTGGCGGTTATTTGAAAGTTGTAAAGAGTGAGTTTGATGTATCCAGTGGTAGATACAGCTATGAATTGGCTCTGACAAATCAGGAAGTCAAAATGCTTTTTGAAGATATGGTGGAGGGATGGTTTTCTGATGAAACAGTCCCATATAATGATTTTCTGAAAGCTTTTCTGGCAAAAGATCTGGATTATATGAATGAATATATGAACCGTGTAGCAGAAGCGACTTTCAGTACCTTTGATACTGGCAGAAATCCGTCTGATGATACCAATCCTGAAAGATTTTATCATGGATTTGTACTTGGGCTGATTGTTGAACTTGCAGGAAAGTATCGGGTTACCTCTAATCGGGAAAGTGGATTTGGCCGATATGATGTTATGCTGGAACCCCTGGAGAAAACGAAAGATGCCTTTGTCCTGGAATTTAAAGTATTTAATCCACGTAAAGAAAAGACATTGGAAGATACTGTAGCAAATGCATTACAGCAGATAAACGAAAAAGATTATGACTGTGAGCTTTTAAGCCGGGGAGTTCAGAAAGAGAATATTTTCCATTATGGATTTGCTTTTGAGGGGAAAAAAGTATTGATCGGATAGTTTGGGGAACAATCCCCTTGCCCGCCGATTGTCTATGTAGTAAAATAAAGCTACAAGACAATCGACGGATTTTTTGCGTAAAGAAAACTTACTTAAGAATCGCCGGAAAGGAAAGCATTTAAAATGGATAAAATAGCAGTACTAATCCCCTGTTACAACGAGAGCAAAACCATAGAAAAGGTTGTAACAGATTTCAAGAAAGTATTGCCGGAAGCGGTAATATATGTATACGATAATAATTCTACTGACCATACAGATGAAATTGCCCGCAGAGCAGGTGCTGTAGTCAGATACGAATATCAGCAGGGCAAAGGAAACGTTATTCGCAGGATGTTTCGTGAAATTGATGCACAGTGTTATATCATGGCAGACGGAGATGATACTTATCCCGCAGAATTTGCCCCCTCAATGGTTAAGAAGGTATTGAATAAAAAGGTTGATATGGTAGTGGGAGATCGTCTGTCATCTACTTATTTTACAGAGAACAAGCGGCCATTCCATAATTTTGGAAACAGTCTGGTGCGTAAATGCATTAACATTATGTTTAAAACCCAGATAAACGACATCATGACAGGCTACAGAGCATTCAGCTACCAGTTTGTAAAGTCCTTCCCTGTATTATCCAAGGGGTTTGAGATTGAGACTGAAATGAGCATTCACGCAGTTGATAAGAACATGTATATCGAAAATGAAGTGATCGAGTACAGAGACCGTCCCGAAGGCAGTGAATCCAAACTGAATACATATTCAGATGGCTTCCGGGTACTGAAAACCATAGCCAAATTATACCGTAATTATAAGCCAATGGCATTCTTCGGACTGATGGCAGCAGTGCTTTTGATCCTTGGAATTGGATTCTTTATCCCGGTATTTGTAACCTTCCTTGAAACCGGACGTGTGGGAAAAATTCCTACTCTGATCGTATGTGGTTTTGCTGTTTTGGGAGCAATTCAGTCATTGTTTTCCGGACTGGTCCTGCAGACAATGGTTCAGAAGAACCGGCAGGACTTTGAAATGGAACTGCAGAGGATACAGGAGCAGTATAACAAATTACAATGAAGCTTCTGGACAGCAGTGCGAAGCACGGACATTTATATATGGTAATAACGCCAGAGCCTGTTTGAAAAATCATTCCCGCAATCTGCACGCCCCACTTTGCGGAAAGCCTTTTTCAAACGCGCTCTAGAGGCGATAGATTTGCCTGGAGAAATAATAAAAAGTGGAAGCACAAAAAAGGCTTCCACTTTTTGTTATATGATCATTGTTATAGCCTGTACAACAACAAGACTTTCAATCACCATCATAGTTTCCCATATTTTACAGCTGCGGTTATGATCCACAGACACCATAGCTGTAGAGAACAGGGAAAACAGCGCTGGAGCAAGAGGAAGAAAATAACGTCCCTGAATGCCCTGTATATGATCACAATCCATTGTGGTATAACCGACCATCATGGAAAACATGATCAGCAGCAAAGATCCCAGACAGCTAAAGGCGATAAATGTCCGGTTTTTCCTGGTGAAAACCGGGGCGTCTCCTTTTACGTTTACAAGCAGTAAAAGAATGATCAGGAATACTATTAAAAGGGACCAGTTGATATTAATATCCAGCCAGGATAATTTTCCACCTAATAAGCCTCGTAGAATGGTGTCACTGCACTGGATGACCGTATTCCATAAAATATAAATGGTCTGGAGCGGGTGCTGGAATACATATGAAATCGGATAAATAGTATTTTCCGGATCCGCAGAAATATCTGTGGCAAACATTGCAGAAAACATAGGCATAAATTTAATTAAAGTAACTGCAATTAAAAGGACAGCTCCCACGCAGATACATAAAGGAACGATCCAGCGCATCTTTTTATGCATGTGATGATGGGGCACATGGGAAAAACACATGAGCAGCAATAACAAAAGTGGAAGGTAAACCCCGCCTTTCACAATTGCAATGAACAGTGCCAGAAATCCAAGAGCGATCAGGTAACTTTTTTTTCGCTTAGGGTTATGTAAACGGTAAAAACACAGTGCCGTAAACAAAAAGATGAACCCGTTTATCACAGAATCATAGGAAGCAGAAGCTGCCTGCTGCAGTGTGATAGGCAAAAGCCCAAGTGCTCCCAGAAGATTTTTTCCAAATGGTGCAATGCAAATGGCAAAATAGACCAGAAGGATAAATACCACAAGACTGCAGATCCTTGCCAGCTGGAAGGTAAGCATGGGGGAAAGATGCAGCAGCCGTCCAATACTAAGTCCTATTGCAGCCGGAACATAAACGACTGCAGGAACCAGACCTGATGTGCTTACATAGGAAATTTCAATCAGATCCGTATCCGAAGCAAACTCAAAGCTGTGAAACAGAAGCTGGTAGTAGGAGTTCGTCTCCAGTCCATTGCTTAACATATCGCTTAACTGAGCATCACAACGCCGTTTATATATGGTATTGCCTGGGGTTTCCGTATTTTTTACAAACAGCATTTTGTTAGAAAGGCTGTAAGCTGCATCAAAATGCGTTGGTTCATCCGGAACTCCGTGAACAGTAACCAGACATTGGAAAATCAGTCCCAGAAATAAAGCAACAGGAATATAAAATTTCGTCACAGTCATCTGGCGGATAATGATCAGATAAAATGTCATTATTATAAATAAAAGCAAGATCACACACAGCGCAATATAAAAATAAAGCATGAAATTATTGTCGCCGTAAGTGAAGGAATAAATAATATTTGTATGGCTGTTTGTATCGTTGTTAAACTCCTGAACCAGGGCCTGTTTTTCATTTGATGTAAAAGAAAGAACCGTTTTGTCCCCATTTATTAATTCCAGTTTTAATTGTAAATGTGCATTTTCAGAGGCACTTACTGGCTGGGGCAGATCGCAGGTCAGTTCTTTCTTTTTTGTTGCTCGGAAAACGGAAAGTGCGTGTTCTGCCTGATAATAAATTTCTCCGGAATCTGCATTTGCCAGAGTGATGAAAAGGCGGGCATCGGAATTTTTATTTTTTGCAGTGCCCTCAAGTGTAAACATCTTCAACTCAGGAACTGTACAGGTAAATGTCTCTGTAAGAACGGGGGAATCCGAGGTCAAGGTTATGGTACCTGTGGGCTTGTGAGTTGTCATCATAACATATTCAATGGGCTGATGAAGGTTAAACCGAAACTGGGCTTTATACATAAGAAGACATACACCACTGATAGAGAGAAGAATGATAAAAAGCGAGAGGATATGTCCTGGTATTTTCTTTTCTTTATTCATATATAGAATCTCCTGTGTAAAAAAATATTTGTGAAATATGCTCTGCTATTCACACAAAAATAAAATTTCATGTTAAAATATTATAACGAATTGGAAATAAATATGCAATGATTTATAAGAAAAGAGAGGGATAAATGAAGAAACGGAAGCGCTTACTGGTTATACTTTCAACATTTGTCATGGCTGCTCAGCCCCTGTGCGTTGCCGCAGAAATGCAGGATGCAGAAGGCTTTGGGGCAGTAGAAGAAATATGGGCTGACGAGGAGAACGAGGAGGAATTTTCAGCTGCTCCTGAAGTGGGGAATGAGGATTTAAATGGCTTTCAGGCTGAAATTTCCACAGAGGAAAATGACAGGATTGAGGCAGAAGAATCTGGTGAGATCATCTCCGGTGCTATTGCAGGAGATTCCGTTGACAGCGGCATCAGCCTTTTTTCTCTGGACTATTACACGGATAGCTATGGTGCTCAGTTGGATGGAAATGCAAAGGCCTTGTATGATCTTCTGGTGCAGAATTATGTGGTGGATTACAGCCAGTATCTGGACAGTGTTGATTTTCTTTTTGAATTTCCTGATACCATTACATTTGAAGCAGTTGTTGAGGATGGCAGTTTTCAGAGAAAAGGAGAAAGCTATGTACAGGCTACCAATGATGTGAAAACAGCCATTCAGGCAGCTTCAGATGCTTTTTCCTATGATTATCCACAGGCATTCTGGTTCAGGGGCAGCAACTATGGATACCGGGTCAGCTGTGTTCGGGATGGATCCTCTTCTACCGGATACAGGGGAACCTTTAAGAATTTCACCTTTAAACCGGCGAACAGGGAAATCAGTGAGAATGCCCATACTCGAATGGGGGATTTTATGGGTGGTGTTCAGAGTGCTGTTGCAGAGCTGAATGAGCAGACTGTGGGCATGGATATGGAGCAGAAAATAAAGCGGATTCATGATTATATCTGTCAGAGAGTTACTTACAGGAACGATAATACTTTGTGGGTGCATTCTGCCGCCTCGTTGTTTCTGGATGCAGATCCTGCATTTGTCTGCGAGGGCTATGCGAAATCCATGAAAATTTTCTGCTATTATATGGGAATAAATTGTGCCTGTGTCAGCGGAACAGCCAGGGGAACTTCTTCAGGAACTCCTGGAGCGCACATGTGGAATTATGTACAGATGGATGATGGAAACTGGTATCTGGTGGATGCCACATGGGATGATGTGGGAACCCCGCCATCTTCACGGTATTTGCTGGTAGGAAGGGCTACAAAGGGGCAATATATTACCATTGGTGAGGAGCGTGTGGAGTATACCAGTTTTTCTACTACTTCAGCAGAAACGGCTGGTCCTGTGTTTATTTTGCCGGTTCTGGCAGAAGAGAGTTATGCAGATAATAAGGGGAAAAATGAGCCCGCAGTTACAGTTGTGCCTACAGTGACACCAACTGCGGCGGTAAGTGCGGAACCGACCCCGACTGTAAGTGCGGAACCGACCCCGACTGTAAGTGCGGAACCGACCCCAACCGTAAGCGTGATACCCACTCCAACCGTAAGTGCAGAACCGACTCCGACCGTAAGCGTAGAACCGATTCCGACTGCAAGTGCGGAACCGACTCCGACCGTAAGCGTGAAACCGACGCCAACCGTAAGTGCAGAACCGATTCCGACCGTAAGCGTAGAACCGACTCCGACTGCAAGTGCGGAACTGACTCCGACCGTAAGCGTGAAACCGACGTCAACCGTAAGTGTGGCTCCGACCCCGACTGCAAGTGCGGAATCGACTCCGACCGTAAGCGTGAAACCGACGCCGATCGTAAGTGCGGAACCGACCCCAACCGCGAGCGTAGCACCGATACCCACTGTAAGCGTCACTCCAATCCCGACTGCAACCCCAGTGCCGACTGCGACACCCGTGCAAACTACCACCACACTTACCTTACGGGTAAAACAAACCTACAAGTCCGGTGGTAAAATAAAGTCAGTCCGCACCACCAATAAGAAAATTGTCAAAGTGGATAAGAAGGGCAAAATCACTGGTAAAAAAGCCGGAAAAGCAACGGTAACCATCACTTATACCAACGGAAGCCGCAGGATTTTCCAGGTAAAAGTGCAGAAAGGCATTGTAAAAACAACGTCTGTTTCCGTGAATAAACGGAATATAATCCTTGCCAGAAAAGGAAAAAGCTTTCAGCTGAAAGTTACTCTCACACCAGTCACCAGCCAGCAAAAAGTAACTTATAAAAGTTCCAATTCCAAAGTAGCAGCAGTAAATTTAAAAGGAAAAATAGTTGCGAAAAAGAAAGGAACAGCTACAATTACAGTGAAGTCAGGAAACAAAAAAATTACCTGCAAAGTCAAAGTAAAGAAATAACCCCTAAATACTGTCAGAACCGAAACAAAATAAAGTTTGGTTTTGACAGTATTTTTTATTGACAAAGCCCAAAAATATGATATACTTTGATAATCAAACTATTTTAAATTAAAAACAAGAAACTACACAACATACCTGGAGGGTATTATGGTTGGAAAAATAAAGGGAACCGGTTCCTACAGGCCGGTTCAGGTGTGGGACAATGACAAACTGTCCCACATGATGGATACAAGTGATGAGTGGATTCGTGGGCGAACCGGAATCGGTCAAAGACATATTGCAAGCGGTGGAGAGACCGTTGCTTATATGGCAGCTCGTGCGGCTGAGGAAGCTCTTTCAGATGCAGGAATGCGACCGGAAGAGATTGACTTGCTCCTGGTGTCTACCATGTCATCTGAAAGGATTATGCCATGTGCTGCCTGTGAAGTGCAGAAACTGATCGGTGCAGTGAACGCAGCCTGCTTTGATCTGAACGGTGCATGTACAGGATTTCTGTTGGCATTGAATACAGCTCAAGCCTATCTGGGGCAGCAGATTTATCGCAGGGCATTGGTAATTGGTTCTGAAACTCTTTCCCATCTTACAAACTGGAAGGACAGAAGTACCTGCGTATTGTTTGGCGATGGCGCCGGTGCGGTGGTGCTGGAAGCGGAAGAAAATGCAGTCTATACCCAGGCTGTTCATTCTATTGGAAGTAAAGGCGAAGCCCTTACCTGTGTCAGCCGCAATCAGCAGCAATTTATAGAAAAAGACGCAGATATTTCTTCAACTTACATGCAGATGGATGGAAAAGAAGTATTCAAATTTGCAGTTTCCAAAGTTCCGGAAGTGATTATGGAGGTTTTGGAAAAAGCAGGAAAAACAAAAGAAGAAATCCGCTTTTACATGCTTCATCAGGCGAATAAAAGAATCGTTGCTTCAGTGTCAAAACACATGAACGAACCTTTGGAAAAGTATCCGATGAATATAGAAAATCTGGGAAATACATCCTCCGCAAGCATTCCGCTTCTCCTGGATGAGTGGAATAAAAAAGGCAGATTAAATTCAGGAGACTGGATTATCCTTTCAGGATTTGGCGGTGGACTTACCTATGGAGCCAGCCTGCTTCAGTGGTAAAAATGTGTATCAGGGCTTTGAAAAATAAAACTATAGCAGATAAAAAAGCTGCTTTGCTCTGGAAATCAGGTAATTCAGGCTGATAAATACAGGTTGTTAGAGAGCGTTTTGAAAATCATTTCCGCAATCTGCGCGCCCTATTTTACAGTATATTTTGCAGAATGTCTTTTTCAAACACACTCTGGTCATATAAAGTGAACAGCAACCATGTAAAGCTTTGAATCATAAAAAGTTGAAAAATGGATTTGAAAATCTAAAAAACAAAATAAGGAGAACAAAAAAATGTTAGAAAAAATCAAAGAAATTGCAGCAGATTCATTAGGAGCAGACGTAAGTACAATGACAGCAGAAACATCTTTCAAAGAAGATCTCGGAGCAGATTCCCTTGATCTTTTTGAGATGGTAATGGCACTGGAGGAAGAGTTTGAGGTAGAGATTCCTACTGAAGATCTTGAGAATATTAAGACCATCGGTGATGTGGAAAGCTATCTTCAGAGTCGCCAGTAATTTGGAAATTTTGTATTCAGGCTTTGGCAGTATACATAAATAATAAGCCGGAATGTCAAGAAATATATGTTGTTTACAGGATGATTCCGGCATGTATTTGCCATAGGTGGGCATGGTATAACGGAATTACAGAATGGAGAATTTCATGAAAACAGAAGTTACGGAATTACTTGGAATTGAATACCCGATCATTCAGGGCGGCATGGCCTGGGTGGCAGAATATCATCTGGCAGCAGCTGTTTCAGCAGCTGGCGGGCTGGGGCTGATTGGAGCCGCAAGCGCTCCTGCAGACTGGGTTCGTCAGCAGGTACGGGAGGTGAAAAAACTGACCGATAAACCTTTTGGTGTGAATATTATGCTGATGAGTCCATACGCAGATGAGATTGCACAGGTAATTGTGGAAGAAAAAGTTCCAGTGGTTACAACCGGTGCAGGAAACCCTGAGAAATACATGAAAATGTGGAAGGAAGCAGGAGTAAAGATCATTCCGGTTATTGCTTCTGTGGCTCACGCAAAGAGAATGGAGCGATGCGGAGCGGATGCCGTAGTGGCAGAAGGATGTGAATCCGGCGGCCATATCGGTGAGACAACCACAATGGTTCTGGTGCCTCAGGTCGTAGATGCAGTGAACATTCCGGTTATTGCAGCTGGTGGAATCGCAGACGGAAGAGGGATTGCAGCAGCCTTCATGCTTGGTGCAAAAGCCGTTCAGATGGGAACTCATTTTGTGGCAACCACAGAGTGCTGGGCACATCAGAATTACAAAGATATGATACTGAAAGCAAAGGACATTGATACAAAGGTAACCGGTCGTTCCACCGGTCATCCGGTACGTGCTCTCCGCAATCAGATGACAAAAGAATACTTGAAAAAAGAGGCAGAAGGAGTTCCGTTTGAGGAACTGGAGCAGATGACGCTTGGCAGCCTGCGCCGTGCTGTTGTAGACGGAGATGTGAAAATGGGAAGCGTTATGGCTGGTCAGAGTGCAGGACTTGTGAAGGAGCAGATGAGCTGTCAGGAACTGATCAGAAAGTTGGTAAAAGAGACGGATGCGTTGTTGAAAGGAACTGGAATTTATGAGTAAGATCGCATTTCTTTTCCCTGGACAGGGAGCACAGAAGGCTGGAATGGGACAGGATTTTTATGAAAAGTATCCCTCTGCCAGACAGGTTTTTGACCAGGCAAGTCAATGGCTTTCTCTGGATATGAAAGCTCTTTGCTTTGAAAAAAATGACAGATTAAACCTTACGGAATATACGCAGGCAGCACTGGTAACCACCTGTCTTGCAATGGAAAAAGTGGTGGAGGAGTGTGGGCTTCATCCGGATATAACTGCCGGATTAAGCCTTGGAGAGTACTGTGCCATTGCTGTTTCAGGTGGAATGAGTGTGAAAGATGCCATAGTAACTGTGCGAAAAAGAGGAATCCTTATGGAACACGCAGTGCCGGCAGGAGAAGGCTCTATGGCAGCTGTTATAGGTCTTGATGCAGATAAGATCCAGAACGCAATTGCAGGAACAAAGGCTGAAATTGCCAATTATAACTGCCCTGGACAGATTGTTATCACAGGACCAAAACCTGCTGTAGAAGAAGCTTCTGTGAAGCTGAAAGAAGCCGGTGCAAGACGTGTACTTTCCCTTGCAGTAAGTGGCCCTTTTCATTCCTCTTTGCTTCAAAATGCAGGAAAAGAACTGGAAAAAGAACTGTCAAAAGTAGAGCTTTCCGGTCTGAAGATTCCTTATGTGACCAATGTGACCGCCCAGTATGTGACAGACATCAGCGAGACAAAAAATCTTCTTGCAAGGCAGATTTCTTCCTCTGTTCTCTGGCAGCAGAGTGTGGAAAAGATGATTCAGGAGGGTGTGGATACTTTCGTAGAAATTGGTCCCGGAAAGACTTTGGCTGGTTTTATGAAGAAAATAGCGCCGGAAATGAAGACCTATAATATTCAGAATGTGGAAGATCTTGAACAGATTTCAGATCTTATACACAGTAGAAAATAAGACCAAAAACAGTTAATTAAAATAATACAGGTATTATCAGAAGCAGCCGATACGGAGAAATTCAGAAGTGGTTAACAAAGGAAAAGTTAATGTTTGTCGTGCTGGAAAAATATGATATTCACCTGACTTTACAGGAGTAAAACAAGGAATGAATGCAGAAAAAAAGATTGCAGTTGTAACAGGTGCTTCCCGTGGAATCGGAAGAGCGATTGCTCTTGAGCTTGCTGCTAAGGGAGCATTTGTAGTTATAAATTATAATGGTTCAAAAGAAAAAGCGGAGGCAGTGAAAGCTGAGATTATTGCTGCCAGAGGTGCGGCTGAAACCAGTCAGTGCAACGTATCTGACTTTGATGCCTGCGGTGCTTTTATTAAAGAAACAGTAAAAAAATATGGACAGATAGATATCTTGGTGAATAACGCAGGAATTACAAAAGACGGGCTTCTGATGGCAATGAGTGAGGATGATTTCTGCAGGGTTATAGATACAAATCTTAAAGGAACTTTTAACTGCATTCATCATGTGGCCAGACAGATGTTGAAGCAGAAAAGCGGACGCATTGTAAATATGGCATCCATTGTTGGCATCGGCGGAAACCCCGGACAGGCTAATTATGCAGCCTCAAAAGCAGGTGTGATCGGTCTCACAAAGACTGCAGCAAAGGAACTTGCATCAAGAGGAATTACCGTAAATGCCGTTGCTCCTGGCTTTATCAGAACGGACATGACAGATGTACTTTCTGATAAGGTAAAAGAAGAAACCTTGAAGAATATTCCTATGGGAACTTATGGTGAACCGGAGGATGTAGCCAAGGCAGTAGCATTCCTGGCATCACCGGAAGCCAGATATATTACAGGGCAGGTTTTGTGCGTAGATGGAGGAATGTTATGAGTAAAAGACGTGTAGTGGTGACTGGACTTGGAGCAGTAACACCTGTGGGAAATAATGTGCAGGCCTTCTGGGAAAGTGTAAAAACAGGCAAAATAGGAATCGGAGAAATTACCAGATTTGATACTGCAGATTTTAAGGTGAAGCTTGCGGCAGAAGTAAAAGATTTTAATGCAAAAGATTATATGGATTTCAAATCTGCCAAACGAATGGAACTGTTTTCCCAATATGCAGTGGCTGCAGCAAAGGAGGCTATGGCAGATGCAGGAATTGAAATGGGAAAAGAAGATCCTTTCCGTGTTGGAGTGATCGTGGGATCCGGAATTGGGAGCCTTCAGGCAATGGAATCTGCAGATCAGAGACTGATCCAGCGCGGACCATCCAAGGTTGACCCTCTTCTTGTTCCCAAAATGATCAGCAATATGGCCGCTGGAAACGTATCCATTGCTCTTGGTGCAAGGGGAAAATGCACCAACGTAGTGACTGCCTGTGCGTCTGGAACACATTGTATCGGAGATGCATTTCGTGCAATCCAGTATGGTGATGCAGAGGTTATGATCGCAGGGGGAACGGAAGGTGCGATCAGCCCGGTTGGTGTGGCTGGATTCACGAATCTGACCGCCCTTAGCACCAGTCAGGATCCATATCGTGCGTCCATTCCATTCGATAAAGAAAGAGGCGGTTTCGTAATTGGAGAAGGAGCCGGAGTTGTTGTTCTGGAGGAACTTGAGCATGCAAAAGCACGTGGTGCGAAGATCTATGCTGAGGTAGTGGGATATGGCGCAACTGCCGATGCCTACCACATTACGTCTCCGATTGAAGACGGCAGCGGAGCGGCGCATGCTATGACGGATGCCATGAAAGAAGCTGGTGTACAACCTGAAGAAATCGACTACATTAATGCGCACGGAACCGGTACACATCACAACGATCTCTTTGAGACAAGAGCCATTAAAGCAGCACTTGGAGATGCGGCAAAGAAGGTAAAAATCAATTCTACTAAATCTATGATCGGACATCTTTTAGGAGCCGCCGGAGGTGTGGAAGCTGTTGTCTGTGTGAAGTCTATTGAGGAAGGGTTTATTCATCAGACTGTAGGCACAAAGGAGACAGAAGAAGAGTTGGATCTCGATTATTGTATCGGCGGACCAACACGGCAGGAAGTAAATTATGCTATGAGCAATTCTCTTGGATTTGGTGGACATAACGCAGTACTTTTAATGAAAAAATACAGGTGAAAGCGAGTATTATCAGTTTGCGAAGCCTGTGCCTGTGAAGGTACTGAAAAGATATATTTAAAGTATGAATTGCTGTAGAAATTGCTGTAAATAAGGAGAAAAAATCATGGAATTTGAACAAATATTAAAGTTGGTCGACCATGTATCAGCTTCTCATCTGGAGTCTTTCTGCTATGAAGGTGATGGAGTGAAACTGACTTTAAATAATAAAATTGCACCTGTGATCATACCTGGAACCATGCAAAATAACATATTATCGGGTGCTGAAACAGGAGAAAAAGGTTTCGTATATGGAGAAAAATATAGCATTTCGGAACAGGCTCCAGATAGAAAAATGGCGGATAAAGAACTTTCTGCAAGTGAGAAAAAACAGGCTTCAGATACAGTGATTTCCAACGGAGAACCAACAGGAAATACTGTGAAATCTCCTCTGGTAGGAACATTCTATGCAGCTCCATCTGAGGATGCTCCTGCCTTTGTAAAAGTGGGAGATATAGTAAAAAAAGGACAGATTCTTGCTATTGTAGAAGCTATGAAACTGATGAACGATATTGAAAGCGATTTTGATGGAGAAGTTGCAGAAATTCTGGTTGAAAACGGTCAGCCTGTAGAGTATGGACAGCCGTTATTTGTAATCCGTTGATATAGAAAGAAGCTAAATTTTATAATATCCATGTTAAAAGGTCAGAATCCCTTTTGACACGCAGACCATTTTATCAAAAATAGGATAAATACATTTGTTTTTCAATGAAATAGGAGCAGATATGAATCACTTAAATATAAAACAAATTGAGGAAATCCTTCCTCATCGTCACCCGTTCCTTTTGGTTGACTACATCGAAGATTATGAACCGGGAGAATTTGCTGTTGGCTATAAATGTGTCACATTCCGGGAGGATTTTTTTAAAGGACATTTTCCCCAGGAGCCGGTAATGCCAGGCGTTCTGATCGTGGAGGCACTGGCACAGACAGGTGCGGTCGCGATTCTTTCCAAGCCTGAAAACAAAGGCAGGATTGCTTACTTTGGCGGCATTGATAAGTGCCGGTTTAAAGGGAAAGTTCAGCCTGGAGATAAGCTAAAACTGGAAATGAAAGTCATGAAACAGAAAGGGCCTATGGGTGTTGGAGAGGCTGTGGCAACTGTGGATGGAAAGGTTGTAGTGAAAGCGGAACTTACTTTTATGGTGGGCTAGATAGATATATATTACGATACTCGGAAGGGTGAAATTATGATCAGAAAGTTATTAATTGCCAATCGCGGAGAAATTGCCGTAAGGATCATCCGCGCCTGTCGGGAAATGGGAATAGAAGCAGTTGCAGTGTATTCTGAGGCAGACAAAGAAAGCCTGCATACGCAGCTTGCAGACGAAGCCATCTGTATTGGACCGGGACCTTCTGTTAAAAGTTATCTGAATATGGAAAGTATTATCAGTGCCGCCATAGTATCCGGTGCAGATGCAATACATCCTGGATTTGGCTTCTTATCTGAAAATGCCAGATTTGCCCAGATTTGTGAGCAGTGCGGCATCACTTTTGTGGGACCTCCATCACAGGTAATCCAGAATCTGGGAAACAAACAGATTGCCAGAAATACCATGGAAGCAGCAGGAGTTCCAGTAATCCCCGGCACTACAAAAGCTATTCTGGATGTGGAAACAGGAGCAAGAGAGGCCAGTCAGATTGGCTATCCGGTCATCATAAAAGCAGCTCTTGGAGGCGGTGGAAAAGGTATGAGAACTGCCTTCTCTCCGGAGGACTTTGAACTGGCATTTCTTACAGCCCAGAAGGAATCTCAGATCGCATTTGGAGATGGAACCATGTATATCGAGCATTTTGTGGAACATCCCAGACATATTGAATTTCAGATCCTTGCAGACAGTCATGGAAATGTAGTACACCTTGGAGAAAGGGACTGTTCGATTCAGCGAAATCATCAGAAAATGATTGAAGAATCTCCTTCTATGGCAGTGTCAGAAGAGTTGCGGAAAGAGATGGGAATTGCAGCAGTAAAAGCGGCGAAAGCAGCACATTATGTAAATGCCGGAACTATTGAATTTCTCCTTGAAAAGACAGGGAAATTTTATTTTATGGAGATGAATACCCGTATTCAGGTTGAGCATCCTGTGACAGAATGGGTTACCGGTCTGGATCTGGTTAAGGAGCAGTTAAGGATTGCTTCCGGGGAAGCTCTGCCTTTTTCCCAGGAAGATATTCATATTCAGGGACATGCTATAGAATGTCGTATTAATGCCGAAAATCCATGGAAAAATTTTCGCCCGTCACCTGGAACAATCACGGATCTTCATCTTCCCGGAGGCCAGGGAATCCGGGTAGATACAGGAATTTACAATGGTTATCAGATTCCACCGTATTATGATTCCATGCTTGCAAAGCTGATCGTACACGGCAATAACCGTGAGGAAGCAATTGCAAAAATGAAAAGCGCTCTGGGAGAAATGATCATTCAGGGTGTTGATACAAATGTAGACTATCAGTTTGAAATTATGAACGATCCGGACTATCAGAAAGGTGTATTTGATATCGGCTTTCTGGAGAGTCATCAGATCGGAGGAGTGAAGGTAAATGAAGCTTAGATATGCCTTTAAACGTACAATTGCAAACAAATCTGCAGGTGCAGATAAAGAACTGAAACCAGAAGTGCCGGATGGTATGCTGAAGAAATGCAATGCCTGCAAGGCCGCTGTATTTGTAGATGAGGTGAAAAAGAATGCCTATATCTGTCCGCATTGCGGCAATTATTTCCGTGTTCATGCAAGGAGAAGAATCGAAATGCTGGCAGATGAAGGAACCTTTGAAGAGTGGGATAAGGTAATGCCAATAAGTAATCCTTTGTCCTATAAAGGGTACGAAGAGAAGGTAAAAAAGCTTCAGGAAAAGACAAACCTGGACGAAGCAATTGTCACAGGAAAGGCAAAAATAGGCGGAATATCTGTAGTGCTTGGAGTGTGTGACAGCCGTTTTCTCATGGCTAGTATGGGAGAAAATGTGGGAGAAAAAATTGCCAGAGCAGTGGAAAGGGCAACACAGGAACGTTTGCCTGTAGTGCTTTTTGCCTGCTCAGGAGGTGCCAGAATGCAGGAAGGAATTGTATCCCTGATGCAGATGGCAAAGACTTCCGCAGCTTTAAAAAGACACAGCGATTCCGGGCTTCTTTATATCAGTGTCCTTACGAATCCAACTACCGGTGGTGTGACAGCAAGCTTTGCCATGTTGGGAGATATTATCCTGGCAGAACCAGGTGCATTAATTGGTTTTGCAGGTCCCAGAGTGATAGAACAAACGATCCGGCAGAAGCTTCCTAAAGGATTTCAGAGTTCAGAATTTCTGTTGGAACATGGATTTATTGATCAGATTGCAGAACGAAAGAACATGAAAGAAACACTGGCCAGACTCTTGAAAATGCATTGTAAAAATGATTGTGCGGAAAGTCTGGAAGGACAGGAAAATGCAGAGAAGATTTCAGAAAAAAAATCTGATTCAGCTGACGGCATGTCTGTAAACAACAAATTAAATGTGGATTTTACGACGAAAATCACAGCAAAAAAATCTGCCTGGGAGCATGTTTCTCTTGCACGAAGCAAAGAACGTCCAACAGGAAAAGATTATCTTCCATGGCTGTTTGATTATTTTACAGAGCTTCATGGAGATAGACTTTTTGGCGATGATCCGGCTCTGATTGGCGGTATTGCATACCTTGCAGGAAAGCCTGTAACTGTGATCGCCCAGGAAAAAGGAAATGGTACAAAAGAGAATATTGCCCATAATTTTGGCATGGTTTCTCCGGAAGGCTACCGAAAATCCCTGCGTCTTATGAAGCAGGCAGAAAAATTCCACAGACCAGTGATCTGCCTTGTGGATACACCCGGGGCGTTTTGTGGACTGGAGGCGGAAGAACGGGGCCAGGGAGAGGCAATTGCCCGAAATCTGTATGAGCTCTCCAGCCTTAAAGTTCCGGTGCTTTCTATTGTAATTGGAGAAGGTGGCAGCGGTGGGGCCCTTGCTCTTGCCGCAGGTGATCAGGTCTGGATGATGGAGAATTCCATTTATTCAATTCTTTCCCCAGAAGGCTTTGCATCTATTTTGTGGAAAGACAGCACACGGGCAAAGGAAGCCGCAGAAGTAATGAAGCTGACAGCCGTAGATCTGAAGGACCTTGGAATTATTGAGCAGGTAATCCCTGAGAATCAGCCTCTTACCAGAGAAAATATGGCAGATACCATGGAAGAGTTGAAAAACAGAATAGAAGAATTCCTGGAAACCTATCAGTTGCTTGATCCGGAAAAATTACTGAATAAG